>DAIQBF010000203.1:0-5947 GCA_036781305.1 Lutibacter sp. | reverse complement strand
CAATCTAATTTGCTGATTATTAGTGCTTTTATATATTTTCAGCAAGCCCTAATTAAACCTACAGATCCCAAACAAATTGAAAAATAAACCCCTCAAAAAAGTAAATTTTTGAGGGGTTTATTTTTATTGCAATTCATCTATCTTAAAAAACTTCTCCCAACTCTTTAAGCTTTTCTGTGTTTTCAGCCAATTTTAAACCATCTATAATTCTATGAATATCGCCATTGATGATATTCTGCAAATCGTACATCGTTAAACCAATCCTATGCTCCGTAACACGACCTTGCGGATAATTGTAGGTTCTAATTTTGGCCGACCTGTCACCAGAACTCACCATCGTTTTTCGTTTAAGGGAATCTGATTCTTGCTTTTTGGCCAACTCCATTTCATACAACCTCGAGCGTAAAACCTGCATCGCTTTGTCTTTATTCTTATGCTGCGATTTTTGATCTTGGCATTGCGCCACAAGTCCCGTAGGAATATGCGTTAAACGAACTGCAGAATAAGTGGTATTTACAGATTGACCTCCCGGTCCCGATGAACAGAAAAAATCTATTCGCACATCTTTCATATCAATTTGCACATCAAACTCTTCCGCTTCAGGCAAAACCATTACAGTAGCGGCCGATGTATGCACGCGTCCTTGGGTTTCGGTTTGCGGCACCCTTTGCACACGATGTACGCCGGCTTCAAATTTTAAATTTCCATACACATCTTCGCCTTCAACACTAAAAATGATTTCCTTAAAACCTCCTGAAGTGCCTTCACTCATATCAACAATACTTGTTTTCCAGCCTTTATCGGCGCAATATTTTGTGTACATTCTATATAAATCACCTGCGAAAATACTCGCTTCATCACCGCCGGTTCCTGCCCTAATTTCAACCATCACATTTTTGGCGTCATCTGGATCTTTAGGAATTAACATAAACTTAATATCCTCCTCTAATTGTGGCAAACGGGCTTCAGCTTCTTCAATTTCCATTTTCGCCATTTCGGTCATATCATCGTCAGATCCGTCAGCAATTATTTCTTTGGCTTCTTCAATATTTTTCAACAAGCCTCGATATTCATCGCCAACCTTCATCACTGCGCTTAAATCCTTGTATTCTTTACTGATTTTTACGTAGCGTTTTTGGTCTGAAATAATATTCGGTTGAATGATCAAATCAGAAACCTCATCAAAGCGTTGTTTTATGATTCTTAATTTATCTAACATTTATTTTTAATTAGTTTGCAAATTTACAACAAATTCTTGATATTTTATTGCGGCACTTTTTTATGTTTCTTTTGAATTATGCTACCTATTTCGGACAAATTATAAAATTAAAGTCAGTTTAATCCAATAAATATCTTGAGCCTGCCCTTCCTTTTTGGAGGGCGTTCCCCTACGGGTCGGGCTATTCGCTAAATCTTTTTTTCCATTTCATTTCAAAAAAGGATATCACTGCTATCCCTAACGCAAATTGGGTGTACTATCAATAATTTTAAAATCCATAATTAAAGTAGTTTAACCAACTTTAAGTTTAAAATATAAAAAAACATTTTTGCGTGCTTTGCGGTTTTTATTTGCGTGCTTTGCGGTTAATAGATTTTTGGTTCGGATTTTTTTTTAAAATTTTTTCTTGCTTTTTATCATAGAATACGCAAATTGGATGTACTATCAATAATTTCAAAACCCATACTTAAAGTAGTTTAACCAACTTTAAGTTTAAAAAAGAACCAAAATTTAATACTCAAAAACCCCAAATTCACTTTTGATGGTTAATTTTTTGGTTTCAGAAGCTTCTACCCTACCCACAATTTGAGCATCAACATGGAAGCTTTTGGAAATATCTATAATAGTTTGGGCAATTTCTGAAGAAACATACAATTCCATTCTGTGGCCGCAATTAAACACCTGATACATTTCTTTCCAATCAGTTTTGCTTTGCTCCTGGATTAATTTGAACAATGGCGGAACTGCAAACAGTTTGTCTTTTACTATGTGTAAATTATCGATAAAATGAAGAATTTTTGTTTGGGCGCCACCGCTGCAATGCACCATTCCGTGAATTTCTTCAGAAGAAAATTTCTCCAATATTTTTTTAATGATGGGCGCATAAGTTCTGGTAGGAGAAAGCACCAATTTCCCTGCATTTATTGGGGAATTTTCAACAGCATCGGTTAATTTTATATTTCCTGAATAAACCAATTCTTCTGGAACTGCCGCATCAAAACTTTCGGGATATTTTTTTGCTAAATATTTATGAAAAACATCATGGCGGGCAGATGTCAATCCGTTAGAACCCATTCCGCCATTGTACTCTTTTTCATAAGAAGCTTGTCCGTACGAAGCCAAACCAACAATCACATCGCCGGGTTTAATGTTTGCATTGTCAATAACATCAGCTCTTTTCATTCGGGCAGTCACTGTAGAATCCACAATAATGGTTCTCACCAAATCGCCAACATCGGCAGTTTCTCCGCCTGTTGAATAAATTTCAACACCAAATGATTTTAAATCCTGCAACAATTCTTCAGTGCCATTGATAATGGCTGAAATTACTTCACCTGGTATTACATTTTTATTGCGCCCTATTGTTGAAGACAACATAATATTGCTTGTGGCTCCCACACAAATTAAATCATCCACATTCATAATTAAAGCATCTTGTGCAATGCCTTTCCATACCGAAATGTCCCCTGTTTCTTTCCAATAAGTATAAGCCAAAGATGATTTTGTTCCAGCGCCATCGGCATGCATTATCAAACAATAATCTTCATCATTAGTTAAATAATCAGGCACAATTTTACAAAATGCCTTCGGAAACAAACCTTTATCCACATTTTTAATGGCATTGTGCACATCCTCTTTTGAAGCCGAAACACCTCGTAAACTATATCTTTTACTATTTTCTGAACTCATTGCTGCTAATTATATTGAACTGCAAAAGTAATTTTTCTTTTTTAAATCTCTGAGGATTTTACCGTAGTAATCAATATAAGTTAACTTTGGTATAGATCTAAAACAAAAAATCCCGCAAATTGCGGGATTTTAACATTACTATCGTATAAATGGTATCTGATTTCATCAAAAAACGGCTTAACCTCTTGGCAATATGCAGCTGCTTTTTCTACGGCATCTTCCATGATATTTGCTTTTTTACGAGCAACAATCATTTCGTCTATTTTAGAGTGGATAACCGCAATATGTCCAGAAATTAGTTTTATCAATTTAATTTGTTCTGCCGCATGTTTCCCAAATTCGTTCCCGAATATTTCTTTCAGTCCGGTAACATTTTTAATGAGCATATTTTGATAGCGAACTGCTGTTGGAACAATATGGTTGCCTGCGATATCTCCTATAACACGAGATTCGATTTGGATGCGTTTGGTATATTCTTCAACTTCAATTTCATATCGGGCTTCGGTTTCAACGCTGCTCATCACATTCATTTCTTCAAATAATGCAATTGTTTTTTTGGAAATTCTCGCTTTTAAAGCTTCGGGCGTTGTTTTATGATTGCTTAACCCTCTTTTTTTAGCTTCTTTTTCCCAAGCTTCACCATAGCCATTTCCTTCAAACAATATATTTTTTGTGGCTTTAATATATTCTCTCAGCACATTAAAAATAGCTTCATCTTTCTTTAAACCCTGACTTTCAATCAATGCATCAACTTCAACCTTAAAATCTTTTAATTGTTTAGCCACAACCGTATTTAAGACAGTCATTGGATTTGCGCAGTTTGCAAAAGAACCCACTGCCCTAAACTCAAATTTATTTCCGGTAAACGCAAATGGCGAGGTTCTGTTTCTGTCGGTATTGTCCAACAATACATCTGGAATTTTACCAACCACATTCAATTTAAGGTCTGTTTTTTCTTCAGGAGAAAGTTTACCGTTGGTTACGCCTTCCAATTCTTCCAATACTTTTGTCAATTGTTCTCCAATAAATACCGAAATAACCGCTGGCGGCGCTTCGTTTGCCCCAAGCCTGTGGTCATTATTTGCTGAAGCTACCGCTGCTCTCACCAATTCTTCATTTTCATAAACTGCTTTAATGGTATTTATAAAAAATGTTAAAAACTGGAGATTGCTCATCGGTGTTTTTCCGGGTGCCAATAAATTGATGCCTGTATCGGTTGAAAGCGACCAGTTATTGTGTTTTCCCGATCCGTTTACACCTGCAAAAGGTTTTTCGTGAAGCAGTACTTTAAGATTGTGGCGAGAAGCCACTTTTCCCATCATATCCATCAACAACGAATTGTGATCAACAGCCAAGTTACATTCTTCATAAATAGGCGCCAATTCAAACTGATTTGGAGCCACCTCATTATGGCGTGTTTTTACGGGAATGCCCACAAGCATACATTCGGTTTCCAAATCGCGCATATAATTTAATGCACGGCTTGGAATAGAACCAAAATAATGGTCATCCAATTGTTGGCCTTTGGCTGGCGAATGCCCCAATAAAGTTCTTCCGGTTAAGGTAATGTCAGGCCGGCTGTTGGCCAATGCTTTGTCAATTAAAAAGTATTCTTGCTCCCACCCAAGTGACGCGGTAACTTTTTTAACATTTTTATCAAAATATTTACAAACTGCCGTTGATGCTTCATCAACTGCATTAAGCGCACGTAAAAGTGGTGTTTTATAATCTAATGCTTCCCCTGTATAAGCAACAAATATTGTTGGAATACACAATGCTGTTCCGTAAATAAACGCAGGTGATGTTGGATCCCAGGCGGTATAACCACGCGCTTCAAAAGTATTTCTAATTCCTCCATTGGGAAAACTTGATGCGTCAGGTTCTTGTTGCACCAATTGGTCTCCGCCAAACTTTTCAATGGCCATTCCTCCTCCAATAGTTTCAAAAAAAGCGTCATGCTTTTCAGCAGTTCCGCCTGTTAAAGGCTGAAACCAGTGCGTATAATGCGTAACTCCTTTTGACATCGCCCACTCTTTCATTGATGAAGAAACCTGATCTGCAATTTTACGGTCAATTTTTGTTCCCTGCTCAATGGCACTCATAACGCCCTTATAGGCATCTTTTGTCAAATATTGACGCATGCTGTTTTCATTAAATACATTTTCTCCAAATAAGACTGATCTTTTTGTGTTTTCAATAACTTCAACAGGTTTTCTTTTTGCTGATTGAGCCAATGCTTGAAATCTAATTTTAGACATTTTTTAAGTGATTTAGGATTAGTACACTACTTTTTACAATGCAAATCTAACTTAAAAAACGATTTAAAAATAATTACCCCCTAGATTTTAGGGGGTAGCTTTATATTTTTATATATTTAATAATAAAAGCTTTTATTTTTTAATAAATTATATTATTCTGGGTCGATTCATTAAAATTAATTATGATAAAAATTACTCTAAACCTAAAAATCAAAGAATTAAAAAGAAAAAAAATAATGTTTTTAAGCATATAATTCTTCTTTTCTCAATTTAAAGAAAAATAAACGAGTGAATAATAGCACAAAATGGATCCCTTCTCTATGAAGCAATCATTAAATTCTTATTTTTACCTTATGTGAAACGAGCATAACAAATTTTGATGCACAGCAGTATGATTAATGGCGAACTGCATCTGTACCAACAAAAAAATAAAAAATGAACAGATGAAAAATTAAACAGATGAAACGAGCCATAACAAATTTTGATTCACAGCAGAATGATTAATGGCGAACAGCAGCTGTACCAATAAAAGATAAAATATAAACAGATGAAAAAACAAGTTTTTAAATTTTTAGGGGTAATTAATAAAATAGTGCTTCCAAGCTTCACTAAAAAACGATTGGACATGGCAAAAGCCAAAAAATGGCAAATGGCAATTATAGGCTGGCGCTATTTTGTTACAAAAAATAGTTTGTAAATAGGTAAAAAATAGTATATTTGCACCCTCAAAACGGCCTCGTGGCGCAACTGAATAGCGCACTTGATTACGGCTCAAGAGGTT
>DAIQBF010000202.1:0-5960 GCA_036781305.1 Lutibacter sp. | reverse complement strand
GAAGTGGCTTGGTTGGGGCTTTAACTTATACGTTTTCCGATAGTTTTTGGTTTAGCGCTGTGGAAGCGGAAGTATATGCCATGTCTTCATTTTTAATGGCACTTTTATTTTGGCTGGGATTGCGCTGGGAAGCGGAAATGGATCAACCACGAGGCAATAAATGGCTCTTGCTTATCAGCTTTGTCGTTGGATTGTCATTTGGAGTGCATATATTATCATTGCTGGTAATTCCTTCTATTGTATTTCTTTATATCTACAAAAAATACAAAAATTTGAATTTTAAGCAATTTATTCTAGCCAATATTGTAGCCGTTTTTGTATTGTTGCTTGTTTTTAAATTTTTATTTCCGTTTACGTTAAAATATTTTAGTGCTTTAGAATTATTTTTTGTCAATACAATGGGGATGCCTTTTAATTCGGGAAGCATTATTGCTGCGATTTTATTAATTGCCTTTTTTTACTTTGCATTGCAATACACACGAAAAAAACAACAGGTTGAAGCAAATACCCTTATTCTTTCTGTGTTATTTATAATGATTGGCTTTTCATCATGGATGATGCTCCCGATCAGGGCAAATGCCAATACCACAATTAATGAAAACAATCCGTCGAGCGCCCGTGAATTATTGGCCTATTACAACCGGGAGCAATATGGCGACACCAATGTTTTTTATGATACTTATTATTCTGTCATATATGATCGGGAAGCCGATAAAAAAAATCCGACAAAAGATGACAAGCCGAAATATGAAAAGGATGAAAATGCCGGTAAATATATTATTGTAAATAATTATAAAGACGCGTTGCCTAACTGGAGCAGCAAACACAAAGGGTTTATCCCGAGAATGGTAAACACGGATGCTTCGGTAATTAAAAATTACAAATCCATTGCAGGCATTCCACAAAGTAGCAAGAGACGACCTACTTTTATTGAAAACATAAAATTTATGGTCGATTTTCAATTTGGGTATATGTATGGCAGGTATTTTATGTGGAATTTTGTTGGTAAACAAAACGATGAGCAAGGCAATCTCGATTTACAAAATGGAAATTGGCTGAGCGGCATTAAATTTATTGATGAATTTAGATTGGGACCTCAAACAAATCTACCTTCTGATGTGCTTGATAACAAAGGCCGAAATACCTATTATTTTCTCCCTTTTATTTTGGGAATTATAGGACTGTTTTTCCATTTAAAAAAGGACAAAAACGATTTTTATGTCTTACTCCTCTTTTTCGCTTTTACAGGTTTGGCCATTATATT
This sequence comes from Lutibacter sp., assembly GCA_036781305.1. Lineage (GTDB taxonomy): Bacteria > Bacteroidota > Bacteroidia > Flavobacteriales > Flavobacteriaceae > Lutibacter. Next base: position 4,696 of record DAIQBF010000202.1, on the reverse strand, counting down.
TTATACCAATCCAAAACCGTTTGAACCAAGGGAACGTGATTATGCCGTGGTAGGCTCATTTTACATTTTTGCCATTTGGGTAGGATTTGGCGTGTTGGCACTGTTTCAAAAGTTAAAAAAATACGCGACAGAAAACTTGGTTGCCATTGCAATTACACTTGTTGCCCTATTTGCTGTGCCCATACTAATGGCTTTTCAGAATTGGGACGACCATGACAGATCAAATCGCTATACTTCTCGTCTTAATGCAACGGCTTATTTAGATTCTTGCGCGGAAAATGCCATCTTGTTTACCATTGGCGACAATGATACTTTCCCGCTTTGGTATATGCAGGAAGTTGAAAATTACAGGACGGATATTAAATTAATCAACACCAGCCTTTTTCAAACCGATTGGTATATTGACCAAATGAAGCGAAAAACTTATGACGCCGCTCCTATTCCATCGCAATTAACCCATGACAAATACAAATGGGGAACCCTGGATGTTGCTTATTATTTTCCTGAAATTATTCCACAATTAAAAGATTCTGTGGTGGATATTAAATATTTTATGAAATGGGTTGAAAGTGACCAAGACATTACTTTTTACGATTTGGATGATGATGGCATTCCAGAAAAAATTCTTCCAACAAATAAAATTAGAATCCCGGTTGACAAAGAGGCTGTTTTGAAAAATGGCATTGTCGCCCAAAAAGATGCTGCCCTTATTGTGCCGTATATTGATATTCAATTTAAAGGAGCGCTTACAAAAAGTCGCATTTTAATGCTCGATGTTTTGGCCAATAACAATTGGAAACAACCTATTTATTTCACAGGAGGCGCACAGGCTGATGAGGAATATATTTGGTTGAAAGACTATTTGCAATTGGACGGAATGACCTACAAACTGGTTCCAATTTTAACGCCAAATGATGGAAATTTCTTTGAAATGGGTCGCATAAATACCGACATCATGTACAAAAACGTTAAAAAATGGGATTGGAGAAACATTAACGACGACAATATTTATTTAGATCCCGAAACCCGAAAAAACTCAGTAACCTATCGCAACAATCTGGAACGTTTGGCCAGGGCTTTAATGGATGAAAAAAAATTAGCCAAAGCCGAAGAAATAATAGACCTTTCCTTAGAAAAAATGCCTGTAAATAAATTTGGGCATTACAGCATGCTTATCGGTTATGTTGATTTGTACTATGGTTTGGACAAAAAAGAAAAAGCCAGAAAATTAACTGGGGAATTAAAAACTGTTTTACAGGAAAATTTAAGGTATTACAGCCAGTTTGATGAATCTTCGGTGCAAGCGGTTTTTAATGACATTGAACGCAGTTTGTTAATGTACGACCAATTGGTAAAAACTGCCGTTCGTTTTGATGATGAAGCTTATGCAAATACCCTAAAAGAAGAATATGTTGGCTATTTAAAATTATTTGATTTTTTAATCAGCGAAGAAGATAAATAAGTAATAGTATTGAGGTTTTAGAATTGAGAATTGAGAATATCGATATTAACAATTTTATTAATCTATTGGCTGTTGTATCTATAAAATAATTATTCCGTGTAGCGTAAATTTTTTTGGCTGCCGTTTGCAATCGAATTTGAACTTATACAAATGAAACCTTATTTTATAAAAACTCCGCTTCTTTTAAAATTCATTTTTAAAAATTGGAGTTGGCGTTTATCCTCAAAAAAAAAAGAGCTTTACCTCACTTTTGACGACGGCCCAACTCCGGAAATTACGGAGTGGACTTTACATGAGCTTAAAAAATACCATGCCAAAGCCACCTTTTTTTGTATCGGAAAAAATATTGCTGAACGCCCGGATATCTTTCAAAAAATTATGGAAGAAAAACATTCCGTCGGAAATCACACCAACAACCATTTAAATGGCTGGAAAACAAAAACTGATGCTTACCTGCAAAACATTGAAGATGCTGAAAAATATTTTGAAGAAAACTCAAAACTCAAAAACGTCACCCAGAGCGCAGTCGAAGGGCAAAACTCAAAACTGTTTAGGCCTCCCTATGGAAAACTCACACTTTCCCAATCTAAAAAAATTAGAAAAAAAGGCTATAAAATAATTATGTGGGACGTATTAAGTGCCGACTTTGACCCTGCTGTTTCCAATGAAAAATGTCTGGAAAATGTAATTAGGAATAGCCAAAACGGAAGCATCATAATTTTTCATGACAGCATAAAGGCTTCGGAAAAGCTAAAATTTGTATTGCCAAAAGTTTTGGAGTATTACAGTTATTTGGGATATGAGTTTTGCCCCCTAACCCCGAAGGGGAAACTGATATCGGAAAACAAAAAAACCAACCTTCGAAGTCGCAAAAGTTTAATGTTGTAAATTGTAGGAATTAGCTAAAAGGTAATTATTCGTTAGAGTTTTTGAAATTTTAGATCTTAAAATAAATAATTGAGCAGTTAATACGAATGAATTTTTATCAATTCCGCCTTCGGGCCTGCCTGCCGGCGAGGCAGGGGTTAAAGGGCTAAAGATACTGTTGCACCAAACCAATCAGGGTATTTGCATCCTGATCTCCGGATTGACGCCATTTCATTTCACCGTCTTTGTAAATAATAAAAGTAGGATTGCCTTTAATTCTAAGCGCATTGGCTAGCGTTTCGTTTTTTTCGATATCAATTTTTATAATTTTCGCTTTATCGCCAAGAGCTGCTGCCACATCTCGTAAAATATCAGATTCTTCTTTTTCCCATTCAACGTAAAAATCGATTAACACAGGAATATCTGAACTAATTAATTCTCCGAATTTCGCCATATTCTAAATTTTTTTTGTAGAATGTTATAAAAAATAAAAGCCTTATACCTACAAATGTAACATTTTTATTTAAACAAATGACATCTACTTCTTTTTCAGCGTAATTACCGTAATTTCAGGCCAAATTCCCACCCTTCCCGGAAAAGCCAAAAATCCAAACCCTCTGTTTACATTGATATACTTCCCTGCCTCGGTATAAATGCCTGCCCATTGTTTATAAAAATATTGTATCGGACTCCATTTTATGCCGGGAATTTCGATACCAAATTGCATTCCGTGTGTATGGCCGCTTAAAGTGAGCTGGAAATTACTTTGGTGATTTTTTATCTCGGCATCCCAATGCGAAGGATCGTGGCTCATTAAAATTTTAAAATCTTTTTTATTTATTTTTGCAGTAGCCAAATTTAAATCGCCACGTTTTTTAAATCGGGTTCCCCAATTTTCAACGCCAACCAGCGCTATTTTATCATTTCCTTTTTCAATATAAACACTGTCATTCAACAATAAATTAAATCCAATTTGAGGATGAAGGTCTTTATTGGCCTGAAAATTTTGTGCCTTCTCTTCTTCAGAATTAAAACGCACGTAGTCCCCATAATCGTGATTTCCCAAAACAGAATATTTTCCATAATTTGCTTTCAGCTTACTAAAATGAGAAATCCATGGAATCATTTCATCAGAAGTATTGTTAACCAAATCACCCGTAAATAAAATTAACTCCGATGCCTGTTCATTGATTAAATCGATGCCTGCCTCCACTTTTTCTTCATCATCGAAACTTCCGCTGTGAAGATCGGAAATATGCGTGAGTTTAAATCCGTCAAAAGCTTCTGGCAAATCGTTAAAATATAAGGTATGGTTTATCACTTGATAATTGTATTTTCCGCGCGTCATTCCATAGATAATCGAAGAAAATGGAATCGCCGCAAGGGCCAAGGCAACTTTACTCACAAACGATCTTCTGTCAGACAAAAAAGCTTTGGACTCAGCTTTTGAAAAGTAATTAAAAAAGCCATTAAAAATCCTAAAGATATCTTCACCAAACAACACAATCAACAAAATAATTTTTGGAATAAGGGATAATATCAACAATCCAATAGCCAGCATCATAGGTTGTGTCAAGCCTCTGTAATCATTAAAAATTAACAACTTATAGATTAAATTGCCTAAAATACCCAAAGAAATTATCCAAAAAAGAACTTTAATTATTTTCTTTTTAGTGAGTGTTTTTATGCTTTGGTAGGCATAAAAATCCACGAATAAAATGAATGCCACAAAAATAATCCAACGTACCATCATAAAGCAAAACTAATTCTATTTTACGAGTGTTAAAATAATGAAGAAAAAATTAAGAGGGTTTTAACAGTAAATACTTCACATTAAGTTTTAAAATATGATTACTGAATAGTTAAAATTGATTTTATTACTTTTACACAAACAAATATTTCAATATCACAATTCAATGTCAACACAAAAACGCCTTTTCCTTTTAGATGCCTACGCCTTAATTTTTCGCGGCTATTATGCGCTGATAAAAAATCCGAGAATTAATTCTAAAGGAATGGACACTTCCGCCATAATGGGATTTGTAAATTCTTTGCTTGATGTGATAAAACGCGAAAAACCAGACCATTTGGCCGTTGCTTTTGACAATGGAGGTTCTCTTTTGCGTTCAGAAGCGTTTCCGGAATATAAAACGAATCGTTTGCAAACGCCAGAAGCCATTAAAATTGCGATTCCTTATATTCATAAAATTTTGGAAGCCATGCACATTCCAATTATTGAGAAGAAGGGTTTTGAAGCTGATGATTTAATTGGAACGCTTGCTAAACAGGCTGAAAAAGAAGGCTTTAAAATTCTTATGGTTACGCCAGATAAAGATTTTGCGCAACTGGTTTCCGAAAATATTTTTA
>DAIQBF010000201.1:0-6034 GCA_036781305.1 Lutibacter sp. | reverse complement strand
CTTGGGATCGCATTTTGCGTTCTTGTTATATCAAACAAGCCGATGTTTTGCAATGTATGTTCTTTTTTGAAAATAAATTCAACAAGGAAGATTTAGAACGTCATTTCGATTTTTATGAGCCATTGACGGTTCATGAATCTTCTTTATCGCCTTGCGTTCACTCCATTTTAGCGGCTTCCATAGACAGAATGCCAAAAGCTTATGAACAATATGTACGGACTGCACGTTTGGATTTAGATGATTACAACCACGAAGTTCATGAAGGTTGCCACATTACAAGTATGGCAGGAACGTGGATGTCAATTGTGCAAGGATTTGGAGGGATGCGTGTTTGGGAAGACGGCAAATTAACCTTTAATCCGCAAATTCCAAAAGAATGGAAGTCGTATTCCTTCACCATAAATTTCAGGGGAAATATCATCAAGGTTTATAAAAGCCAGACCGAGTGTAAATTCCTTAATGAATCGGAAAATGAAATAAAATTATTGGTGAATGGCCAAGAAATTTTAATGCCGGCAAATCAATTGGTTACGGTATAATTCTTAAATAACAACCCATGAAAAATCTATTTTTCAATTTATACCTTCTGTCCAAAATAATATCATACAGATATGAAGAGATTGGTTTAACTGGAAAATAAGTTAAAATATAGTAAACGGTGATGCAATTATTTTTGAAAACACTATAGAAATCAATTAGAAAGGTGGTTTACTGCTCACAACAAAAATTATAATTAAATGAAATTATTAAAATTATTGCTAATTTTTCTTATTGCAGGAAGTTCATTTTTAAATGCACAAAATGCCGACAGGAAATTTGTTTCCTTGCATCAAGAAAAGGACTTTGTTGAAATAAAAACCAATGATGGCTCTTATCAAATAAAACCCTATTCAACAAAAATTGTGGAAACTACCTTTATTCCAAACGGCGAAGTTTACAATCCCAATTCGCACGCAGTGGTTTTGAATCCTGAAAATACGGAATTTAAAGTATCGGAAAAGGAAAATTCAATTCAATTAAAAACAGACGGTATTTCAGTTCAAATTACAAAATTGCCATTTCAAATTGCCTATTTTTATAAGAATAAACCTTTAATTTCTGAAAGAAAAGGCTATGTTAAAACCGAAGAATTTGAAACATTGGATTTCAATTTAACAGGCGATGAAATTTTATTTGGCGGCGGCGCCCGCGCTTTGGGAATGAACCGCCGGGGAAACAGATTGCAATTGTACAACCGAGCACATTATGGCTATGAAACACGTTCGGAATTGATGAATTTCACCATGCCTTTGGTCTATTCTTCCAATTTATATGCCGTTCATTTTGATAACGCGCCCATTGGTTATTTGGATTTGGACAGTAAAAAGGACAATTCTTTAATATATGAAACTATTTCAGGCAGAAAAACCTATCAGGTGGTTGCGGGCGATTCGTGGAAAGATTTAATTGAGCAATACACCAGTTTAACTGGAAAACAACCGATGATTCCGCGTTGGGCACTGGGAAATTTTTCGAGCCGATTTGGGTATCATTCCCAAGCGGAAACGATAAACACCATCAATAAATTTTTAGAGGAAGAAATTCCGGTTGATGCCATTATTATAGATTTATATTGGTTTGGAAAAGAATTAAAAGGCACGATGGGAAATCTGGAATTTTTGAAAGATTCATTTCCAAATCCAAAGAAAATGATTGCCGATTTAAAAGAAAAAGGCGTTAAAACCATTTTGATTACCGAACCGTTTATTTTAACGACTTCAGGAAAATGGGAAGAAGCTGTTGAAAAGGATATTTTGGGAAAAACCAAAGAAGGAAAACCCTACACTTACGATTTTTACTTCGGAAATACAGGGCTTATAGATATTTTTAAGCCAGAAGGGAAAGCCTGGTTTTGGAATATTTACAAAAAATTTACCGATTATGGCCTTGCCGGTTGGTGGGGAGATTTGGGCGAGCCAGAAGTACATCCTTCAGATTTGCTGCACGCTACAGGTTCAGCTGATGAAGTTCACAATATTTACGGTCACAATTGGGCAAAACTCGTTTTTGAAGGTTATCAGAAAGAATTTCCGAACCAGCGTCCGTTTATTTTGATGCGTGCCGGATATTCCGGTTCCCAGCATTATGGCATGATTCCGTGGTCGGGAGACGTAAACAGAAGTTGGGGCGGATTGCAGTCGCAACCCGAAATTGCCCTACAAATGGGCATGCAAGGAATGGGCTATATGCATTCCGATTTGGGCGGATTTGCGGGAAATAATTTAGACGATGAATTGTACACGCGTTGGTTGCAATATGGTGTTTTTCAGCCTATTTATCGTCCGCACGCCCAGGAAGAAGTACCGTCTGAACCCGTTTTTAGAGAATCGAAAACCAAGGCTTTGGCCAAAAAATCGATAGAATTGCGTTATAGTTTATTGCCATACAATTACACCTTGGCTTTTGACAACAACCAAAAAGGAACGCCTTTAATGCGTCCGTTATTTTTTGAAGATTCCAATACAACCTCATTCACTAACGATAAAACCTATTTGTGGGGCGACAGCTTTTTGGTGAGTCCGGTGGTAAAACAAGGCATTTCTGAACAAGAAGTTTATTTTCCTGAAAACTCAAATTGGTATAATTTTTATACCGATGAAAAAGTTGGTGGCGGACAAACAAAAACGGTTTCTTTAAGTGAAGAAAGTATTCCCGTTTATGTTCGTGGAGGTGCTTTTATTCCAAGAATTCATCCAATACAAAATACAAGTTTGTACAATTTAAAATCATTTGATTTGCATTTTTATTTTGATAAATCCGTAAAAGAAAGTAAAGGACATTTATACAATGACGATGGTGAAACCCCAAATGCTTTTGAAAAAGGAAGGTATGAGATTTTGAATTTTGAAAGCGAATACAAAAATCATAAATTGTATATAGAAATTGAACCAAAAATCGGTAAAAATTATCAATTTTCTAAGAAAATGATTAACTTACTGATTCATAATATTTCAAAAAAGCCCAAAAAAGTAACAGGCAATGTTTTTACTTGGGATGAAAATAATCAAACGTTATTAATCCCTGTTTTATTAAATAACCCTTCAGTAAAAAAGATAAAAATTAAATTAACTCATTGATGAAAAAATATTTATTCATTCTATTATTGATTGCTTCGATAAGTTGTTCTTCTAAAAAACAAGATAAAATTTCGACATTAAACAATGTTGAAAAACCATTTCTATGGGAAGGTGCAAACATTTATTTTTTACTGACAGACCGATTTAATAATGGTGATGTTTCAAATGATTTGAACTTTAGCAGAACTCGGGTGGCTGCTAAATTAAGAGGATTTGAAGGAGGAGACATTAAAGGAGTTACTCAAAAAATTGAAGAGGGTTATTTTAATAATTTAGGGATTAATGCGATTTGGTTAACGCCAATTGTTGAACAAATTCACGGCTCTGTGGATGAAGGTACTGGAGTAACTTTTGGCTATCACGGATATTGGAAAAGAGATTGAACTTCATTAGATCCAAATTTTGGGTCGGCGGAAGCGTTGAAAAATTTAGTTGAAGTTGCACATAAAAACGGAATTAGAATTGTGTTAGATGCCGTAATTAATCATACCGGCCCTGTAACAAATGTAGATCCTGTTTGGCCCGAAGATTGGGTAAGAACCGGACCTCAATGCGATTATCAAACCTATGAAACCACCACGGCCTGTACTTTGGTTAAAAATCTTCCGGATATTAAAACCGAAAGCAATGCAACAGTCGAAATCCCAGTGCAATTGGCCAAAAAATGGAAATCGGAAGGAAGATATGAGCGAGAAATGAAAGAATTGGATGCGTTTTTCAACAGAACCGGTTATCCGAGAGCACCAAAATATTACATCATTAAATGGCTAACGGATTATATTGTTGAATTTGGTATTGATGGCTATCGGGCCGATACCGTGAAGCATTTGGAAGAAAGTGTGTGGGGAGATTTTAGAAATGAATGTGATTATGCATTTAAATTGTGGAAAGAAAACAATCCAGAGAAAGTGTTGGATAACAATAATTTTTATTTGGTTGGAGAAGTTTATAATTACAACATTTCCAGCGGACAACTTTTTGACTTCGGCGACAAAAAAGTCAATTATTTTAAAAATGGTTTTAACAGTTTAATCAATTTTGAATTCAAATGGAATGCTGCCCAACTTCCTTCTTATGAAGCACTTTTTTCAAAATATGATTCTATCTTGCAAAATGATTTAAAAGGATTTGGCGTTTTAAACTATATAAGTTCCCATGATGACGACAAGCCTTTCGACAAAGAAAGAACCAAATCTTTTGAATCTGCCACAAAATTATTGTTATGTCCTGGCACTTCCCAAGTATATTATGGCGATGAATCTGCCCGTTCATTAATTATTGAAGGCACTGTTGGTGATGCCACTTTGCGCTCCAATATGAATTGGAACGATATTGCAAATAGGTTACAAACCAAAGAAATTTTAACGCATTGGCAAAAATTGGGCAAATTCAGAAATAACCATGTTGCTGTTGGCGCAGGAGTCCATAAAATGATTTCTGAGAATCCTTATATTTTTCAAAGAACCTATTCAAAAGGAGATTTTAAGGATGTAGTGGTTGTAGGACTCGATTTAAATATAGGCGAAAAGAAACTGAATATAGGAGCCGAATTTACAGAAGGCGCTGTTTTGGTTGATGCTTATTCCAACACCGAAGTTATTGTTAAAAACGGAATGGTGACCTTAAATACGCCATTTTCGATTGTTTTATTAGAAAAGAAAAATCAAAATAAATGAAAAATAGTTTAAAATTGAGCATTGTACTTTTGAGTATATTGCTATTTTCCTGTTCAAAAACGCGCGAATGGCAAACTGCAATTGCTTCGCCAGATGACAATGTAAAAGTTGCATTTAAGTTAACTGTGAAAGGTGAACCAACTTATTTGGTGACCTTCAAAAATAAGGAGGTCATAAAAACATCAACTTTGGGGAGTTTCGATTTTAAAGAGATGGCTTCTTTGAAGGAAAACTTTGAAATTATAAATGCTACTTCAAGCAATTTTAATGAAGTATGGGAAATGCCTTGGGGAGAACAAACCAACGTTGAAAATAATTACAACGAGTTAAAAATTGAGCTTCAGGAAAAAGCGGATTTAAAAAGAAAACTGACCATAGTTTTCAGGATTTATAATGACGGATTGGGATTCAGGTATGAATTTCCTGAACAGGAAAATCTTTCTGAAGTGATTATTACCGATGAAAATACCCAATTTAATTTAACGGGAAATCATAAAGTTTGGTGGATTCCGGGCGATTGGGATATTTATGAGCATTTATACACCACTTCAAAATTTACGGAGATTGATGCTTTGTCAAAAGCAAACCATCCAAATTTAGGACAAACCTATATTCCTGAAAATGCCATAAATACGCCGGCAACCATGAAAACGGATGAAGGTTTGTATTTGAGTTTTCACGAAGCCAGTTTGGTTGATTATTCGGATATGACTTTAAAAATAGACAAGGAAAATTTAGCCATGACCAGCGAATTGGTGGGGTCTGAACGCACTGGCTATAAAGTGAAAAGAACGGTTCCTTTTCATACGCCTTGGAGAACCCTTCAAATTGCTGAAAAAGCTGGTGATTTAATTGAATCCAGATTGATTGTAAATCTGAACGAACCAAATAAAATTGGCGATATTTCTTGGTTTAAACCCACAAAATATATGGGAATTTGGTGGGAAATGCATTTGGGAAAATCCACTTGGGATTATAGTGGAAACCAAGATATGACTTCATTTACAACAGATGCCAAACCACATGGAAAACACGGAGCAACCACTGAAAACGCGAAAGCATTTATAGATTTTTCAGCAAAAAATAATATTGGAGCTGTTTTGGTTGAAGGCTGGAATACTGGCTGGGAACACTGGATTGGTTTTGAAGACCGTGAAGGCGTGTTTGATTTTGTGACACCATATCCAGATTACGATTTAAAAGAAGTGGTGCATTAAAAAAAAGAAAAAGGGGTGGAAATTA
>DAIQBF010000200.1:0-6041 GCA_036781305.1 Lutibacter sp. | reverse complement strand
AGGGATTTTTTATTTTCTTTATTTGCAATTGTGTATAGCTTTCCAAAAAAATTAGATTACTAGTGTTATTGGGTACGAGCGGGACGCTCGCAACAGCGAGGGATATTTTCTTTGCGTTTATTTAGCGGTTAAATGCAAAATTTAATTTAATTGATTTTTATGATTTTTTATTTGTTTTTTATCGTAGAATACGCGGGTTGAATTACAATTTAAGATTTACAAATCACGATTTTTGGATTTTTCCTTTTTCACTTCCCACCTTTCAATTTCTGATAATAAAATGCGGGAATCAAAATAAAAACAAACAAAGGCTGTATTAAAAATCTGCGAACATAAAAAGTCAACAAATAGTTTTGAGTCACATTAAATTTTAAGAGAATAAAAAGCATCAAACTCAATGTTAAAAAAGCAAGAATGTAAAATTTGATTGAAAAATAAAGCGGTTTTACCTCATAAAAAATTAAATAAATAATCGCCAATGAAATAACCGAATTTAAGGCATATCTGTAAAATAGGTTCAAAAAATAAGCGCCAAAATCTAGTTCGGGAATAGAGGTATATAAAAAATCACCTCTAAAATAATCCAAAAGCGGATCATAAAAATAAGGTTGCACAAATGCACGAATTAAAATCAGCAGTAGAAACAGCACAGCAATTAAAAGCATTCGAACCGATTTTCTCATTTTTTTAAGCTTGAAAAATTTCGAATCCAAACAAACCAAAGCAAAAAGGTAATTCCGTAGATGATAGACGGAAATATAATTTCATGCAACACATTTTGATATTGCGGATATTTATGCAGCGCAATTGAAATAATCGCAATCCGAAAAATGTTTGTGAAGTAAATAAGCAAACTTCCAAACAAAATATATAAGACGGTAGTTTTAAATTTCCCGGCAAAAGCAATGATAAAAGCAATAAATAAGATGATGATGCTAATGGCATTACAGCCTTCAACTATAAATGCTGTAAATTTTCCGTTAATAAATAATTTTACGGCAAGTGTTTCGGTATCTTGTTTTATTTCTGTTGGATACCCAAAAACATTTAACAAATATTGTGTTTGTTCGGCAACATTTTTTGTGATTGGCGCGCATGTAAATGGCGCTATTTCATTTTGTGTTTTATTTAGGTATAAGGAATACAGCAAAAACAACAACAGATAGGAACCAAAAAATTTTAATAAAAATAATACTACCGTTTTATTGCCTTTCACAAAAAAAGAATTTTAATTTTGTATAAAATTACAAATTAATATGAATATTCCTCAACTAAAAGAATCTATAACCGCTATTACAACGAGCAACCAATCGGTTTCAGAAAAGCGTCAGGCAATTTGCGATTACCTGAAACAAGAAATTGATTATTACCATTGGGTGGGTTTTTATTTTAAAAACGATGATAAAGCCGAATTAAAATTGGCTGAATTTGCCGGCGAGCCAACCGAACACACTGTCATCCCATTCGGAAAGGGAATATGCGGACAAGTGGCCATCAGCAATAAAAATTTTGTGGTTCCGGATGTTATGGCTCAAGACAATTATATTTCCTGCGGATTTAAGGTGAAAAGTGAAATTGTGATTCCCATTTTTGTAAATGGAGAAAATGTGGGGCAAATTGACATAGATTCTCACATTACAAATCCTTTTTCTGAAGCCGATGAATTATTTCTGGAATTTGTGTGTGAAAAAGTGGCGCAATTAAAATAAATAACCACCACAAATATGTTTTTCGATGTTAAAAAATCTAAAAAACAAAGACTAAACAAAGCGTTTAATTGACAAAATTTCTTTTCTGGATAAACTTTTCAGCAAAAATAGCCCTGAAAATACTTTCAAAAACGAACATGAAAAGGAGTCAGATTTCCACCAAAAAATTAAAAATAGTTCATGAAATTTTATGGTTATTTTGTGTTGTTTAGGCTATTGATTATTAGTAGCTTTGCCAAACATTTACAAAGATAACTTATGGGTACCTCAAAAAAAGCAAAATCGGCTCTGATTTCAGTATTTCACAAAGACGGTTTGGCGCCAATCATACAAAAATTAAACGACCTTAACATTACAATTTATTCTACGGGTGGGACCGAAAAATTCATTAAGGAATTAGGCGTTAGCGTAATACCAGTTGAAGATTTAACCTCATATCCTTCAATTTTGGGGGGAAGGGTTAAAACATTGCATCCAAAAGTTTTTGGAGGAATTTTATCAAGAAGAGAAAATGAAAATGATATTTTGCAGTTGACGCAATATGAAATTCCCGAAATTGACATTGTAATTGTCGATTTATACCCATTTGAGAAAACAGTTGCAAGCAGTGCTTCAGAAGAAGATATTATTGAAAAAATTGATATTGGCGGAATTTCGTTGATAAGAGCCGCAGCAAAAAACTTTAACGACGTTATTTGTGTTTCATCACTCGATCAATATGATGAGTTTTTACAAATACTTTCAGCATCAAATGGCGAAACAACCTTAGCGCAACGCAAAAATTTTGCCGGAAAGGCATTTGCAGTTTCCAGCCATTATGACAGTGCCATTTTCAATTATTTAAATGAAGGTGAATTGGCATTCCGACAAAGTTTCGATAAAGTTTCAATTTTGCGTTATGGAGAAAATCCGCACCAAAGAGGTTACTTTTTTGGAAATTTGGACGCACTTTTCGACATACTTCACGGAAAGGAACTTTCCTACAACAATTTATTGGATGTTGATGCGGCCATAAATTTAATGAATGAGTTTAAAAATGATGACCCAACTTTTGCCATTTTAAAACACAACAATGCTTGCGGCGTTGCGCAAAGAGCGACTTTAAAACAAGCTTATTTGGATGCATTAGCTGCCGATCCAACTTCGGCTTTTGGCGGTGTTTTAATTTCAAATAAAGTAATCGATTTGGAAACTGCACAGGAAATTCACGGACTTTTTTGTGAAGTTGTGATTGCGCCCGGCTTCAATTCAGATGCTTTGGCACTTTTAAAAGGCAAGAAAAATAGAATCATTTTAGTTCAAAAGGCTATTGAATTGCCAAACACGCAATATAGAACTGCATTAAATGGCGTTCTTTTTCAAGATAAAAACAACAAAACAGACAATGTGGACGTTGTGGACTTTGTAACATTAAAAAGACCAACCGACAGAGAACTGGAAGATTTGCTTTTTGCCTCAAAAATTTGTAAACATACCAAGTCAAATACCATTGTACTGGCAAAAAATAAACAGCTTTTTGCAAGCGGAACTGGTCAAACCAGCCGAGTTGATGCTTTGGATCAGGCAATTGTAAAAGCCAAACATTTTAATTTTGATTTAAATGGAGCGGTATTGGCGAGTGATGCTTTTTTTCCATTTCCGGATTGCGTGGAGATTGCAAATAATGCGGGAATTACTGCCGTAATACAGCCAGGGGGTTCAATTAAGGACCAATTATCGATTGATTATTGCAATGAACATAATATGTCGATGATATTTACGGGCACACGTCATTTTAAACACTAATTTAAGTAACTTTGTGAAATTTCAAATTTAAAAAATAATAAAAAAATATGGGTTTTTTCGACTTTATGACCGAGGACATTGCAATTGATTTGGGCACTGCCAATACACTAATTATTCACGAAGGTAAAGTGGTTGTGGATGAGCCGTCAATAGTTGCAAGAGACAGAAGCTCTGGGAAAATTATCGCAACCGGCAAAAAGGCCAGTTTAATGCAAGGAAAAACTCATGAAAACATTAAAACAATCCGACCTTTAAAAGATGGCGTTATCGCCGATTTTGAAGCTTCGGAACAGATGATAAAAGAGTTTATAAAAAATATTCCAAGCATTAAAAAACGGTTTTTTGCACCTTCATTACGCATGGTAATTTGCATTCCTTCAGGGATTACCGAAGTTGAAAAACGTGCTGTAATTGACTCTGCCGAACATATGAATGCAAAAGAAATTTTTTTAATCCATGAACCAATGGCAGCATCTATTGGTATTGGCATTGACATTATGCAGCCTAAAGGAAACATGATTATTGACATAGGAGGTGGAACAACCGAAATTGCCGTAATTGCTTTGGGCGGTATTGTTTGCGATAAATCCATTAAAGTTGCCGGTGATGTTTTTACCAATGATATTGCTTATTATATGAGAACACAACATAATTTATATATTGGGGAACGCACTGCCGAAAAAATTAAAATTCAAGTTGGTGCCGCAACCGAAGATTTAGAAGTTCCGCCAGAAGATATGCTTGTTCAGGGACGTGATTTATTGAGCGGAAAACCAAAACAAGTCCAGGTTTCTTATAGAGAAATATCAAAAGCGTTGGACAAATCCATTTTGAGAATTGAAGATGCGGTTATGGAAACATTGTCAAAAACGCCACCTGAATTGGCTGCCGACATATACAATACAGGAATTTATTTAGCCGGCGGGGGATCTATGCTTCGCGGATTGGACAAACGCTTGTCAAGAAAAACAGATTTGCCCGTGTATATTGCTGAAGACCCTTTGAGAGCCGTAGTTAGAGGCACGGGAATTGCATTGAAAGATCTTGAAAAATATAAAAATGTATTAATGAAATAGGTTAATTTTCTATTGTTTATATGCGGCAAATCATTTATTTTATTAAAAAGTCTAGATACTTTCTGCTGTTTATAGTTTTAGAAATTTTAGCTTTTATTGCGATTATTCAAAACCATACTTTCCACCAAAGTAAATTTGTTAATTCCGCCAATTCAATTACCGGAGGCGTTTATAAAAAGGTAAATTCCATAAATGAATTTTTTCATTTAAAAATAGACAATCAGCTTTTGAATGAAGAAAATGCGCGATTAAAAAATCTTTTGGAAGCAAGAGAAAACAAGAACGTTTTAGATATTTTCACAGTCATTGACACTTTTCAATATTTTCAAAAATATGAATATTCAGTCGCCAAGATTATCAATAATAACTATACCAAAAGAAACAATTTTTTAACGCTGGACAAAGGCACCAGAAATGGATTAACTCCAGATTTGGGGGTCATAAACAGCAAAGGAATAATTGGGGTCATTAAAAATGTGTCTTCAAATTACGCGACGGTTTTATCCATTTTAAACACCAATTCAAAGATTAACGTTCGCCTAAAAAACAGCAATTATTTTGGCACCTTAGTTTGGGACGGAAAAAATTACAACGTAACACAGGTTATAGACATTCCCAGACAAGCGGTGGTTAAAGCAGGAGACACAATTGTAAGCGGGGGCAAATCGGCAATCTTTCCTGAGGGTATTGCCATTGGTGTTGTAAAAGATTTTAAATATGAACAAAACAAATATCAAATAATTAATATTTTGTTATTTAATGACATGAGTGCTATTGGTGAAGTTCAGATTGTTAAAAATCTTCATAAGGATGAACAAATAACTCTTGAACAACGCGTTGAAAATGAATAATTTAGTCTTAAAAAATGCGATTCGTTTTATAGGCCTGTTATTTTTACAGGTTTTGGTTTTTAGCCATCTGAACATATTTGGGAATATTAATCCGATGGTTTATATTGTATGGGTATTTTTATTTCCGGTTCGAAAAAACAGAAGTTTATTTCTGCTATTGAGTTTTTTGTTGGGTATTTCTATCGATTTTTTCTTGGATTCAGGAGGAATCAATGCTTTTGCAATCACGTTTATTGCTTATATCCGACTTCCATTATTAATAGCTATATTGCGAAAATCGGACTTTGATTATATGCAGTTTAACCTAAGGGCCATTTCAATTAACAAGGCGTTTTTATTTATTGCGGCGTTAACAATTATGCATCATTTCATAGTTTTTAGCTTGGAATATTTTAATTTTAATGCCATTTTGAGCATTATTTACAACACCATTTTAACAAGTATCTTTACAATTCTTATCAGTACTTTGGGGATTGTATTATTTTCAAAAAAGAAATAGATGAAACGAGCATAACAAATTTTGATACACAGAGGAATGATTAATGGCGAACAGCAGCTGTACCAAAAAAAAATAAAAATTAAACAGATGAAACGAGCATAACAAATTTTGATACACAGAG
>DAIQBF010000199.1:0-6072 GCA_036781305.1 Lutibacter sp. | reverse complement strand
TATCAATCCAAATGAGGCCTACGCTTTTACGCGTAGTGAGTTTTTAAATATGCGGAATAATGGGCGGGAAGGAGAAATATTCGATACCATTATTTCGAAATATAAAGCCATAGAAGAAAAGAATGATTTTATGTTGGTTGAAGGCTCCGACTTCTCAGGGGAAGGAATGGCCATAGAATTGGATGCCAACATATTAATCGCCAAAAATTTAGGAATTCCTGCCATCATCGTTTCAAGCGGCATTGGAAAAACTTTGGATGAATTTATTGAAGGTCTGCATTTAGCCTATGATTCATTTAGAGAAAAAGAAGTGGAGGTTTTGGCGGTGATTGCGAATAAGGTTCAGGAAAAAAATATTGAAATCGTAAAAAACGGTGTTGAGAAAAACTTGCCTAAAGATGTCTTTGTAAATGTGATTCCATTAATCGCTTCGTTAAACAATCCAACCATAAAAGAAATTGCAAAAGCCATAGACGCCAAGATTTTATTTGGAAGTGAGCATATAAATAACCAAACCTCAAGTTTTAAAGTAGGGGCTATGCAATTGCGAAATTATTTAAAACAATTGGAAGAAAATTGTTTGATAATTACCCCTGGTGATAGAGCCGACATTATTTTAGGGGCTTTACAAGCCAATATTTCTACCAATTATCCTGCAATTTCAGGAATTGTTTTAACTGGCGGAATTCTTCCGGAGGAGCCTATTATTAGGTTAATTGAAGGGTTGCACCAAATTGTTCCAATTCTTTCAGCAAAGGAAGGCACGTTTGATGTGGCCAATAAAATTGGTGCAGTACGGTCTCATATGTATGCTGAAAACAAAGAGAAAATCAACACCTCATTAATTACATTTGATAAGTATGTTGAAGTAGATAAGTTAAATGAGAAGCTTATTACTTTCAAAAGCAGTGGAATCACACCAAGAATGTTTCAATATAATTTATTGAAACGCGCAAAAACGGTACGTAAACACATTGTGCTTCCTGAAGGCAATGACGACAGAATTTTAACAGCTGTAGCTAAATTGGTTCAAAGTGATATTGTTGATTTAACGATTTTAGGAAATAAAACAAATATTGAAAATAAAATACTTCAATTGGGCCTAAAATTAGCTTTAGATAAGGTAAAAATTATCAATCCAATTGAATCTGAATACTATAAGGATTTTAGCAATACTTTATATGAATTAAGAAAAGATAAAGGCCTAACCATTCAAATGGCTGAGGATTTAATGGGTGATGTATCCTATTTCGGAACGATGATGGTACATAAAGGTTTGGCTGACGGAATGGTTTCCGGGGCTGCGCATACCACACAGCACACCATTAAACCAGCGTTACAGTTTATTAAAACCAAACCGGGCGTTTCAGTGGTATCTTCCATCTTTTTTATGTGTTTAGCAGACAGAGTTTCAGTTTTTGGTGATTGCGCCATTAATCCGAACCCGACTTCCGAACAGCTGGCGGAAATTGCAATTTCTTCTGCAGATTCAAGCATAAATTTTGGAATTGAGCCAAAAATAGCAATGCTTTCTTATTCATCAGGTGCCTCAGGAAAAGGGGAAGATGTTGAAAAAGTGAGAAGGGCTACAGAAATTATCAGGGAAAAACGACCAGATTTAAAAGTGGAAGGGCCCATACAATATGATGCTGCAGTTGATGCAACCGTCGGAAAGAGCAAAATGCCCGATTCTGAAGTGGCAGGACGAGCAAACGTATTAATTTTTCCAGATTTAAACACTGGAAACAATACCTATAAAGCCGTACAAAGAGAAACAGGCGCATTGGCAATTGGGCCAATGTTGCAGGGTTTAAACAAGCCGGTAAACGATTTAAGCAGAGGGTGTACAGTAGATGATATTTTCAACACCGTAATATTAACAGCAATACAAGCACAAGGATTTTAAATGAAACGAGCGCAACAGATTATAATATATAAAGAAACGATTAATAGCGAATTTACCTGCCTATAGGCAGGCAGCAATCTGTTACCACTAAAAAATAAAATTTAGATTAATGAAAATATTAGTAATAAACTCAGGTAGTTCCTCTATCAAATACCAATTATTCAGAATGCCTGAAGAAGAAGTTATTTGTTCAGGTTTGGTGGAGCGGATTGGTTCAAAAGATGCTGAAATCCATTATAAATCGAATCATACAAAAATTGATGAGGTATTGGATATTCCAAATCATGCTGTTGGCTTGGAAAAAGTTGTCAATCTTTTATTGGACGAAAAAGTGGGCGTTATTAAATCGACTTCAGAAATAGTGGCTGTAGGTCATAGAGTGGTTCACGGTGGAAGCACTTTTTCGAACACCACCATTATAAACCAAGAAGTTAAAGACAAGATAAAAAAATTGTTTTCATTGGCGCCACTGCACAATCCCCCAAACTATGAAGGAATTGTTGTTGCGGAATCATTTTTCCCAAACGCGAAACAAATTGCCGTTTTTGATACGGCTTTTCATCAAACTATACCTATTGAAGCCTATAAATATGCCATCCCGACAAAATTTTTGGTTGAAAATAATATCCGTTTGTATGGTTTCCACGGAACAAGCCATAAATATGTTTCTGAAAAAGCCATAGAATATTTAGGTATTGAAAATTCAAAAATAATCACCATTCATTTAGGCAATGGCTGCAGTATGACTGCCGTTAAAAATGGAAAAAGTGTTGACCATACACTTGGTTTTGGACCTGTTACCGGACTTATTATGGGAACCAGAAGCGGCGATATTGATCCGGATATTATTTTTTATTTGGTTAATAACTTGGGCTATTCGCTTGATGAAGTTAATAAATTGCTTATAAAAGAAAGCGGGATGTTTGGTTTAACTGGTTACAGCGATTTACGCAATATTGAATCAGAAGCAGAAAAAGGAAATAAGGAATGCCAGTTGGCATTGGATATGAATGCTTACCGAATTAAAAAATATATTGGCGCTTATGCCGCGGCAATGAATGGACTGGATGCCATCATATTTACTGCCGGAATTGGAGAAAATTCTAGTTATGTCAGAAAGTCAGTTTGTACAAATATGGACTATTTTGGAATTGAACTGGATGAAGAAAAAAACAATATCAGGGCAAAAGAACTCACTGAAATTCATACAAAAGATTCAAAAACAAAAATTTTGATTGTCCCAACCAACGAAGAGGTCGAAATTGCAAAACAGGCTTATGAATTGATAAATTAGATCAATAAAATAAATGAACATAAAAAAAAGCATTGAAAATTTTCAATGCTTTTTTTAGGTTCAAAATTTAATAGTAGGGACAGGTTGCGACCTTGTCCGTTCCAAAAATTATTTTAGTGCACCAATCATTGCTGATGGTTTTACCCAAGCATCATATTCTTCCGCAGTAACATAACCCAAACGCACGGCTTCTTCTTTTAAAGTTGTTCCATTCTTATGGGCGGTATTGGCAATTTCGGCAGCTTTGTAGTAGCCGATTTTGGTATTTAAAGCGGTTACCAACATTAGGGAATTGCTTACCAACTCCTTAATTCTAGGGTAATTTGGCTCAATCCCAACAGCGCAATGTTCGTTAAAACTAGCACAAGCATCACCGATTAAACGGGCAGATTGTAAAAAATTAACTGCCATAATAGGTTTAAAAACATTTAACTCATAATGGCCTTGAGTTCCGCCTATGGTTATCGCAACATCATTACCCATCACTTGTGCGCAAACCATTGTTAAGGCTTCCGCTTGTGTAGGATTTACTTTTCCCGGCATAATGGAACTTCCCGGTTCGTTTGCAGGAATAATCAATTCTCCAATTCCCGAGCGTGGTCCGGAAGCCATCATACGAATATCGTTCGCAATTTTATTTAGGGACACCGCCAGTAATTTTAAGGCACCGTGACTTTCCACAATGGCATCATGGGAAGCCAACGCTTCAAATTTATTTTCAGCAGTGATAAATGGCAATCCGGTGAATTCCGCTATCTTTTTAGCCACCAAAACATCATAACCTTTTGGGGTATTCATTCCTGTACCAACGGCAGTTCCGCCTAAAGCCAATTCTGATAAATGCGACAAGGTGTTCCTCAACGCTTTTAATCCGTGGTCTAATTGGGAAACATAGCCAGAAAATTCTTGTCCGACTGTTAAAGGCGTTGCGTCCATCAAATGTGTGCGGCCAATTTTCACCACATCTTTAAAGGCTTCAGATTTTGCTTTAAAAGTATCACGTAATTTTTCAACTCCCGGAATGGTGGTGTCAA
Organism: Lutibacter sp.; assembly: GCA_036781305.1. GTDB lineage: Bacteria > Bacteroidota > Bacteroidia > Flavobacteriales > Flavobacteriaceae > Lutibacter. Next base: position 1,838 of record DAIQBF010000199.1, on the reverse strand, counting down.
TAATCATTTTATAACAGGCAATGTGCATTCCTGTAGGAAAAGTATCATTGCTCGATTGTGATTTATTTACGTCATCATTTGGCTGAATAAATTTTTCGCCTTCGCCAATAACGCCTCCTGACATTTCGTGGGCGCGATTTGCAATCACTTCGTTGCAATTCATATTGCTTTGTGTGCCGGAGCCGGTTTGCCAAATAACCAAAGGAAACTGGTCGTCGTGTTTGCCTTCTAAAATTTCATCGCAAACAGCTGAAATGATATCGCGTTTTTTTTCCGGAAGTACGCCCAAATCACAATTTGCATGTGCGGCTGCTTTTTTTAAGTAGGCAAATCCGTAAATAATTTCTAATGGCATGGAGGCTGAAGGGCCAATTTTAAAATTGTTTCGGGAACGTTCTGTTTGGGCACCCCAATATTTATCGGCAGGAACTTCAACATTTCCCATGGTGTCCTTTTCTATTCTATATTTCATATGTAAATAATTATTTGTTTTTTATTTGTCATTTTTAAGTATCAAGTATCTGGAACCAAGTATCTTGTACTGATGAATACCCAATATTTATTAATAATTTCTCAATGCTAAAATCTCAATACCAAAGCACAAAGTTATCAATTATAGTTTTTAGCTTTTCAAATATGAAGTTTTTTATTGATTAATTTGGTGAGAAATATCACCTTTAAATAAAATAAAATTTGTGTGATTAATTAAAAATAAATACTAAATTTGTAAATATTAAATAACACCCTTAAAAAGTTATGGATTTATCACAGTTTTCAGGATTTTTAATTTTTTTAGCCGTATTAACTATGGGATTTTGGTTAATGATTTTTTTAATGACCTTTGTGGTTCCTTATTGGCTATTTGGTCATTTTAAAGAATCTTGGAAATACAGAAAGGAAGATAAAGCGACTGCAAAAAAGAATAATATTTAATTTGACAACAAAAAAGGCAATTGAAAAATTGCCTTTTTTGTTGTTTATAATGGTTAAAACATTTCCTGCTCTCCGCCATTTTCATCTCTTTGCGGTCTTTCGTTTTTCTTTTTTTGATTAAATCTGTAGGTAAAATTGAGCATAACTTGTCTTTTTCTCCATTGAAATTCGTTTTCTGAAATTGTTTTTTCCGTATAGTTGGTTGATTCTCGTTTTCTTGTATTAAGCAAGTCGCTGACATTTAATGCCAATGTTCCTTTTTCTTTTAAAATATCTTTGCTAAAGGCCAAATTTACGATAACCATTCCCTTTGTTTTATATTGGGCAGATTCTGAAGGCCCACGGTACATGCCGCTGGTTTGCCAATCTATTTTACCCGGTAACGAAATTCTGGAATTCAATCGGGTAAACCAACTTACATCATCAGAATTATAACTTATATCATTGTAGCTTCCTTCGGTAACCGATTTATAGAAGTTAAAGCTGTTGGTAATTTTCCACCACTTAATCGGGTTGTAATTGGCGGTAAACTCAAAACCATAACGGTCTTGCGAACTTAAATTTACGGGTTTTGTTATAACTACAAGCGTCTCAACACCATTCACGTCCCTCATTTCATCTTTTTGCGTCCATTCAATATTGTTAATGGCGTGCTGATAGTAAACAGATGAATTCAAAGTTAATTTTTCCCATCGTTTTAAATAACCCAAATCAAAGGAGTTGGTGTAAGTAGGATCTAGATTAACATTTCCCTTTCTGATATAAGTTTGGCTGGTACGTGATTCAAACGGATTTAAAAACCAGTAGTGCGGACGCCTTAATCTTCTGTTATAACCCAACGTTATGCTTTCTGAATCGCTAAATTCCAATCCTAAATTAATGGTTGGAAAAAATTCAGTAAAATT
>DAIQBF010000198.1:2851-6074 GCA_036781305.1 Lutibacter sp. | reverse complement strand
ATTAATCATTCTGCTGTGTATCAAAATTTGTTATGGCTCGTTTCATCTGTTTAAACTTTATTGTTTAGCCGGTTAAAAACTAAAGGTATTAATCCAAAGTCAGTAATAGAATGATAATGCTCATTTCTGCAGCAGCAATAACTGATAATGGTCATTTTTTTGAGTGAATGGCTTTACTATATTTAATGTATAAATTTTGAGGGTTTAAATGGGGCTTAATCATTCAATATTTATGCAATACAATGATTTTTTTAATTTAAAAATGAATTTATTATGAGCGATTTTAGAAACAGGCCAAGCGGAACTTACATTTTAGATGCCAATTGGGAAGAATTATACATCCTCACAAAATACTGGAAATCGGATTTGTTGTTTTACAAAGACGATTTAAATTTTTTGGATAATTTGATTGATAAATATTTAATATGGATTTCAAAAAAAGAGGACAGTGAAGCAGTGCGTAAAATTGACAACAGTATTTTAGAAACCGCTAAAAAATGTATAGATTTATTGAAAAGGGTTGAAAAGCATTTAACGCGTTTGGCAAATTTAATGGAAAATCCTTTTAAATACGATTCCCATAAGTTTAGAACAGAACATCAACAACTTGAAAGCGACATTACAAATTTTGTGAAAGTTTTTAGAAATAACAGAAAAGAGGTTTTTGAAGTGACCTCGCTTGTGGTTGAAAGCGATGATTTTATTCGGCAGTTTGTGGTGGTATAAGGTTATTTCCAAAACTTTTGAAACTGTAAACAATTAATTTATGATGCTGATTTTGAAGTGATTTATTAACAGATTAAAATTATTTAAAGCCGATTTTAAAGCCATCAATAAAAGCCGAAGCAAAAATTTACGGACTATGATTGGGATTATTCTAGGTATTTTAGGAATCCAGTTTGTTTATAAATTAAAACATCAGAAAAAGAACAACTTAAAAAATACATTGATGGAGATTTCATAACTTACAAAGATTATAAAAACCAATTATCGGGAACCCAATCAGTTTTTAGATACAATCCAATAATAATCACTTTGGAAAGCGATTCATCCATCGGTAAAAAAGTATTTCAAGATTATTTGGAAAGTTTAAAGCAATTGGTAAAACATCATTTAAAAACACGAAAAAAAATTCTAATTTAAAAATCAATAATATGGGAGAAATAGCGACATCAAACCGACAAATCACTTTGTTTTATGATGCTAATTCCAGTATCGCCAAACAAACTTTGGCTTTTGCAAAAGCGGAGGGATTTGCAATACGAGAAATAGACATTTTAAAAACACCTCTTACAGGAACACAAATAGTTGAACTTGCAAATGATTTAAAGCTAAAGGTTAAAGATTTCATAAACCAAGAACATCCTGCGTACATTTCGAAATTTGAACCTCATGAATTATCAACGGATGATTGGATTAAAATGATACAAAAAAATCCGGAAATTATGAAACAGCCCATTGCTTTAAGAGGCGATAAAATAATTTTAGTGGAAACCCCAACCGACATATTGAAAATTTAGTTGAGAAATATCATTTCAAGGAGGCTTTATTTTGAATAATTTTAACAAACAGTAAAAGTTTTGAAGAATTATTTTAATTGCTACATCCAAGAAGCCTTGACAAAAGATCTCAGAAGAAATTAATTGGATTTAGAAAAATTAATCGCGCAAATCAATGAAGAAATTCTTTTGGTGATGACTGGTTTTAACAATCAATATCGGGAAAACACACCAAAGAAATTCCCGCTGATGCAAAGGATTTTAAGATTCAATTCTTCTTAAAACAATAAATAGTTTACAAGAAATAAAAAATAAAATAACATTTAAAGAAAATACATTTAAAATCACTTATTATGAAAACAGAAGTCATTTTTAATTCCGATTTACATTTTGAGCACAAACAATGGAGACGCGAACTTCTCTTTTGGGAAGATGAATTAAGATCCTTTAATAACAGGTTGAATGAGCTTGTGGTGCGTTGGACAAAAGAAGACGTGCTGGCGCAACTTGAACGTTATCAAAATCAATTTACCATTCATGAAAATATCATAAATGAGTTGAAAAATGATATTAAGCTGCATGAAACCAATATTGCCGAACACACCAGAAAAGGAGAGGACGTGCTCAATCAGAATCTTGTTAAAAATCATATTGAGTTTAGAAACCGTATGGAGATTGAAAGAGATTTATACAATAATCTTAAAAAAGAATTTTTTAATTTTCTGTCAGAGTATATGTAAAAAAAAGCTAAAAGTTGAAAAATTAAAAGTTGTTCAACCGCAATTAATTTCCCTCTCAAGAAGCCTGTCCCGCTTTTCAGCGGGATGGCTATGGTTTTATTTTTATTGCCGGCATTATTGGTTTTTTGGTGTTGAATTTATAATTCCGCGCAAAAATGGTGCGATGCGTATTTCGTAGGGACAGGTCGCGACCTGTCCGTACACGATTTAAGTGGAAAATCAAGAATTTATTTTAATTGGCCTTATAAATATAAATGATAAAAAAAGTCCTACCGAAGCAGGACTAAAGATTTCTCTACGGCATATAGCCTTATTGTGATAAGATTAAAGATTAGAGTAATTTTTTCACAATTCAAACTTACAAAATAATTATACACAAAATTGAATTTACCGTTTATTTTTTCTCATTATAAATTAGGAATCATAATTAATTTCACCGAAATATTTTACTACCTTTAAATTTCGAAATTAATTAATTGCTAATTACACGAATATTATGACAAAAATTTTAGGACTCGATTTAGGCACCAACTCTATTGGTTGGGCGATTAGAGACACAAACAAAGAAGGTAATCAAATTATTGATACCAATGTTATTGTATTTCCACAAGGTGTTGGAGAAGAAAAAGGGGTTGAGTTTTCTTTGGCAACAGAGAGAACAAAACATAGAGCATCCAGAAAATTATATAGAAGAAGAAAAAAAAGAAAAACCGATTTATTAAAATTATTAATAGAAAATGGCTTTTGTCCTTTAACTAATGATGAATTATTTATTTGGGCTGATTATAAAAAAGGACAAGAAATGAAATATCCAACAGCCAATTTTGAATTTTCTGAATGGTTGAAAATTAATCCTTATGTAGTTAGAGCAAAAGGAGCAAATACCATTATTTCAAAACAAGAATTGGGTAGGGCTTTATATCATATGTGTCAACGAAGGGGTTTTAAAAGTGGTAGAAAAGATGCCGAAGCTGGTAAAGATTT
>DAIQBF010000198.1:0-2841 GCA_036781305.1 Lutibacter sp. | reverse complement strand
GGGATGAGTCTGACACGCATGCTTCTGCCATGGTCAGAAAGGCTATAAAACTTTAGGGGAATATTATTATGATTTATTGCAAAATGATAAAAAAATTAGAAAAACTAAATTCATAGCAGACGATGAAAAGGTAAATTCATCAAGAATAAGTTATGTTGAAGAATTTAATATTTTAATGAAAACCCAAAATATTGATAAAGTTTTAGCCAATGCTTTTTTTGATGCCATTTTCTTTCAAAGGCCTTTAAAATCTCAAAAAGGAGCAGTAGGTAAATGTACTTTAGAAAAAACAAAGGCACGTTGTCCAATAAGTCATCCGATGTTTGAAGAATTTAGAATGTACCAGTACTTGAATTCAATTAAAGTAAAAGAAAGAAACAGTGACAAATTTGTTTTTCTAGCGGAGTATCCTGACTATTATAAAATTGCAATGGATAAATTTTATAGGGTGAGTGCCAAAAATTTCAAGTTTATAGATATTTCAAAAAGTATTAATTCAGCAGCTAAAAAGAATAGTTTCTTTTTTGAATTTAATTATAAGGATAAATATCCAATTGTTGGAAGTCCAACTATAAGTAAATTCATTGAAGTTTTTGATGCAAAAGATTGGAAAGATTGCAAAAATTTAATTATTTCTAAATATAAAAAACAAGATATTAAAACAGTTGATGAATTGGTGGATGAACTATGGCACACCTTGTTTTTTGCTGGAGATTTTGTTAATGATATCACTTCTGATAAAGTAAAAAAATTCATTAAAACTAGATACGATATTACAGATGAAAAAGTAAATTATTATGAAAAAATAAATTTAAAACAAGGCTACTCTTCATTAAGTAAAAAGGCAATAGGCAAAATTTTACCTTTTTTGGAAGAAGCTATAATTTATCCTTATGCTGTTTTCTTTGCCAATGTTGATGCAATAATTGGAAAAGAAAAATGGGAAGAAAATAAAGAATTTATTAAGGATACAATAATTGATATTATTTCCAATTATAAAACGCAAACTTTAAAAATTGACATTGTTAATGGATTGGTTGGTGATTTTATTAAAGAATATGATAATTCAAATTTTGATTACATTTTAGATGAAATAGATAAAAAAAATGTATTTGAAAAAACTAAATTATTTTATGGAAAGTATGAATGGGTTAAAATGCCAGATGAAGATAGAAATCAATTATTAAATGAAATTGAAAAAGAATTTCAACAACAACTTCAAAAAAGGAGAGTTGGTGGTTATTATGTATCAAAACCACGAGTTGATGAAATCATCAAAAGCTTTTTAATTAGTGAATTTAAAGTTAGTATAGAGCAAGCAGATAAATTATACCATCCTTCAGCTATGGAGGCTTATCCGCAAAGTCAAGATAATTTATTGGGATTGCCATTTACCAGTTCCATAAAAAATCCGATGGCCATGCGCACTTTGTTTTATTTGCGAAAATTAGTAAATGCGCTTTTGAAGGAAAATAAAATTGCTCCTGATACCGAAATTATTATAGAGTTGGCACGTGATTTAAATGATAAAAACAAGCGATTAGCAATTGAAAGATGGCAGCGAGAACGGGAAAATGAAAATAAAAAATACAGAGTATTATTAGAAGAGTTTGCAAAAGATACCAATTCAAAAGTAACAGAAACAGATGTTATTAAATACAGACTGTGTCAGGAACAAAATGGGAAATGTTTTTATACCAACAAAACAATTAATTGCGAAAATCTATTAGGGTCAAATCCACAGTTTGATATTGAACATACATTCCCACGAAGTAAATCATTTGATAATTCACTGGCAAACAAAACTTTGGCAGACAAAGCTTTCAATCAAATAAAAGGCAATAGAATTCCTCAAGATTTGGAAGAAAAATATAAGCATAATCTTACTCATAATATCAAAGACTGGCAAACTAAAATTGAAGATTTAGAAGAAAAAATTGAACTGCAAAAATATTTTTCAAAAATTGCAAGTACAGTTGAGCAAAAAAACAGAGCCATACAACAAAAACATTATCTAAAATTAGAGTTAGATTATTGGAAACAGAAAGTATATCGTTTTACAGCAACAGAAATTAAACCGAATTTTAAAAATAGCCAGTTAGTAGATACCGGAATCATCACAAAATATTCAGAGTTATTTTTAAAATCGTTATTTCAAAGAGTTTTTCCAGCAAAAGGGACAATGGTTGCCGATGTTCGAAAATCTTGGGGGTTGGATGCTAAAGATAGAAACTATCACTTTCACCATGCAATTGATGCTGTGGTTTTAACTTGTATGGATAAAAGTATTCGAGATGGTTTGGCCGAAGCATTCAAAGAATCGGAAGAAAACAGGTATCAAGATAAATTTAAAGTTGCTAAGCCTTGGAAAACATTTACAGAAGATGTGAACCAATTAAAAGAAAGTATTATTGTTGTTCATAATCATAAAGATAAAATTGAAAAGCAAACCAAGAAAAAATTACGCTATAGAAACAAAATTCAATATGATAATTTAGGAAATGTTATTTTTGAAAAAGGGCAAGGGATAAGGGCATCATTACACAAAGATACTTTTTATGGAAAAATTGAAAGAGAGAATGAAAAGAATGAAAAAGAATTTTGGTTTGTAATTAGAAAGCCTGTTAATAATAGCTTTACTGATTTAGATGTAAAAAATATTGTAGACGAAGGAGTTAAAACCAGAATTCTTAAGCACGGTTTAAAAAATATAAGAACTGATGAAGGTTTTATTTTATTACCAATGGATTTTAATGAAAAAGGTAAAGAAATTAAAGAAATGATAATAAAACGAATTCGTCTCAAAACAAGTAACAAAAATTTATCAGAAATTAAAGCACA
>DAIQBF010000197.1:0-6092 GCA_036781305.1 Lutibacter sp. | reverse complement strand
CTATTTGTCTAATACCGGTTAGTCCGCAAATATAAAATTCTTACTTTTATAAATTAATGTTTATATTAAAATAGTGATGACTGAATTTATTTTATATTTAATAATTGCCATAATATTTATAGCGATTGGCTTTATAATAGGCAAATTATTAACCAAAGGCAACTTCGGAAAAGTGACTTCTGAGCTGGAAATTAGAAATAAACTATTGCTTGAAGAAAAACAGCTTAATGAGCTAAATATTAATAGGTTGGTTCAAGAGAAAACCATTTTAAATGAGGAGAAACATCAAATTGATATCAGGTTAACGCAAAAGGTTTCCGAGTTTAATAATTTGGAAGAAAAGCTAAATGAAAATAAAGCAGAGGTTGAAAAATTACAGGAAAAATTCAGCAAAGAATTTGAAATATTGGCCAGTAAAATATTGGAGGAAAAATCGGTTAAATTCACCGAGCAGAATAAAGAAAACCTAAAAAATATTTTAAATCCGCTCCAGGAAAAAATCCAGACTTTTGAACGAAAAGTTGAAGATACGCATAAAGAAAGCATTGATTATCACGCCGCTTTACGTCAGCAAATACTTGGGTTGAAGGATTTAAATCTTCAAATGAGCAAAGACACCATCAACTTAACTAAGGCATTGAAAGGCGACAGCAAAACACAAGGAAATTGGGGAGAATTGGTGCTGGAGCGCGTTTTGGAAAAATCGGGTTTGGAAAAAGACAGGGAATATTTTGTGCAACAAAGTTTTACCAATGAAGAAGGAAAAAGAATTTTACCAGATGTGGTAATCCATTTACCCGATGGCAAAAAAATGGTCATCGACTCTAAAGTTTCTTTAACTGCTTATGAGCAATATGTAAATACTGACGACGATCAAGAAAAATCACAATATTTGAAGGAACACGTAAATTCCCTGAAACGCCATATTGAACAATTGAGCGAAAAGCGGTACGAAGACATTTATAAAATTGAATCACCCGATTTTGTGTTGTTGTTTATTCCTATAGAACCCGCGTTTGCGGTTGCTTTAAATACCGACAATCAATTGTATAACAAAGCATTCGAAAGAAATATTGTGATTGTGACGCCCACTACCCTTTTGGCTACTTTACGCACTATTGATTCTATGTGGAACAATGAAAAACAACAGCGAAATGCGTTTGAAATTGCACGCCAGGCAGGTGCTTTATACGATAAATTCGAAGGTTTTATTTCCGATTTAACCAATGTTGGAAAAAAGATGGATGAAGCGAAAGCAGAATATAGAGGCGCTATGAACAAGCTTTTTGAAGGAAAAGGAAATTTAATTGTGAGTGTTGAAAAATTGAAAAAAATGGGCGCAAAATCAAAAAAATCATTGCCACAAAATATTATAGAACGTGCTGAGGATCTTGAAGATATAGAGGCATAGTTAATTAAAAAAATCCCGCAAAAGCGGGATTTTTTATGTTTTTTTTAAAAGGCCAGTTATTTTGCAAACAAAGGCAAACCTGACATCATTTCATTCACTTTTTCGGCAATTGCTTCCAATTTTGCTTCATTTTCATAGTTTAAAATAACTTCATCAATTAAATCAACGATCGCAATCATATCATTTTCTTTTAAGCCTCGGGTTGTAACTGCTGCTACGCCAATTCTAATTCCTGAAGTCACAAAAGGAGATTTGTCATCAAAAGGCACCATATTTTTATTTACTGTAATATCAGCTTTTACCAAGGCATTTTCTGCAGCTTTACCGCTAATGTTTTTATTTCGCAAATCAATCAGCATCATGTGGTTATCTGTTCCGCCCGATATAATTTCATAGCCTTTTTTCATAAATGCAGCAGCCATAGTTGCTGCATTTTTCTTCACTTGAATTTGATAATGCAAAAATGAATCAGTTAAAGCTTCACCAAATGCAATTGCTTTGGCTGCAATAGTATGTTCTAACGGCCCGCCCTGATTTCCTGGAAAAACAGCTGAATCAATTAAAGCCGACATTTTTTTCAGGCTTCCGTTTTTTAATGTTTGTCCGAACGGATTGTCGAAATCTTTTCCGATCATTATAATCCCTCCACGAGGCCCGCGCAATGTTTTGTGCGTTGTGGTAGTCACAAAATGACAATGAGGAATAGGATCATTTAGTATTCCTTTGGCAATTAACCCTGCCGGATGGGAAATATCCGCCATTAATAAGGCTCCCACAGAATCCGCTATTTCTCTGAATCTTTTAAAATCGATGTCTCTAGAATACGCAGAAGCACCAGCAATAATTAACTTTGGTTTTTCTTTGGTGGCAGTTTCCTGAATTTTGTCGTAATTTAAAATACCCGTTTCTTTTTCAACGCCATAAAAAGAGGTTTTATATAATTTTCCTGAAAAATTCACGGGAGAACCATGCGTTAAATGTCCGCCATGCGATAAATCAAAACCTAAAATTTTATCTCCCGGATTTAAAACTGCCTGATACACAGCGGCATTTGCCTGTGAACCGGAATGAGGCTGCACATTTGCATATTCCGCGCCAAAAAGTTCTTTTGCCCTATCAATTGCAATTTGTTCGATAATATCAACTACTTCACAACCACCATAATAACGTTTGTTTGGATATCCTTCTGCATATTTATTGGTTAAAACTGAACCGGAGGCTTCCATAATTTGCTCACTTACAAAGTTTTCCGAAGCAATTAATTCCAAACCGTTGGTTTGTCTTACTTTCTCGTCTTGAATTAAATCGAAGATAATTTGGTCACGTTGCATTGATTTTTTAATTTTAAAAGTTAAATATTTTGCAAAAATATGAATTTCATTTTGCTTTTAACAATAAACTTATATATTTGATGAGAAAATAATACTACTAATAAATTAGAGATATGCAAATAGCAGCTAACAACCCAAACAAAAAATCATGGTTAAATGTAGCGGAAGGCTGCGATTTTCCCATTCAAAATATTCCTTTTGGGGTTTTTATAACAAAAGATGATATAATAACCATTGGAACACGGATTGGTGAATACGCAATTGATTTGGGCGCTTTCCATCAATTGGGCTATTTTAAAGGAATTCCATTGACCGATGATATGTTTATGCAAGATTCCTTAAACGATTTTATTTCGGACGGAAGAAAAACTTGGAGGTTGGTCAGAAATAGAATTGCGGATGTTTTTGATGAAAAAAATGCAAGTTTAAGAGACAATTTAAAACATCGGGAAGTCATTATTTTCGACGTTAATGAGGTTGAAATGTTGTTGCCAATAAGCGTTGGCGATTACACCGATTTTTATTCGAGTAAAGAACACGCCACCAATGTTGGGATGATGTTTAGGGGAGTAGAAAACGCATTGATGCCCAACTGGCTGCATATGCCTATCGGTTATCACGGGCGTTCCTCCTCAATTGTGGTTTCCGGGACAAAAATTCGCAGGCCTAACGGACAAATATTACCAGCCGGTGAAACCCAACCTGTGTTTGGATCTACAAAAGCGTTGGATATGGAACTTGAAACCGCTTTTATTACCACTGATGTCAATAATTTGGGAGAACCTGTTTCGGTCGATGAAGCGGGAGAATACATTTTCGGAATGGTTTTATTTAACGACTGGAGCGCACGTGACATTCAAAAATGGGAATATGCGCCGCTTGGACCGTTTTTAGGAAAAAGTTTTGCTTCAAGTATGTCACCTTGGATTATTACAATGGATGCCCTGGAACCTTTTAAATGCAATGGACCAAAACAGGAAATTACACCACTTCCCTATTTACAGCAAAAAAATACAGAAAATAGTTACGACATAAAACTGAAGGCAGTTGTTGAAACAGAAAATGGAGATTTAAATCTGCTAACAGAAACAAATTTTAAATATTTATACTGGACAATGGCACAACAATTGGCCCATCATACCAGCAATGGATGCAATGTACGAGCACGTGATTTATTAGGTAGTGGAACCATTTCCGGACCAACAAAAGGCAGTTATGGCTCTATGTTGGAATTAACTTGGGGCGGAAAAGAACCCATCACTTTAAAAGATGGAACTACAAGAACGTTTTTCAACGATGGCGACCATGTAATTATTCGTGGGTATTGTAAAAATGACAAAATAAGAATAGGTTTTGGCAAATGTACCGGCAAAATAATGCCGGCAATTGTGCCAAAACATTTAAAATAAATAGTTACCATATAAATTTTAGCCTGCCGGCTGGCAGGGATTGAGAAAGGGAATTTAAACCAACCAATTGATTAACATAACACTAGTTGGCAATATATCTAAATATAAAAAGAGACTGTCATAAATAAATTGGACAGTCTCTTTTTTAATATGGATAAAAGATTTTTTTAGCGATTCAAAACTTCTTTTATCGCTTCAACAGTAATGGAATAGTGGGAATCATTATAAATTACATCTCTGTTTTTTATCACCAAAACTTGTGGCGATTGGTGCGCCACCATAAACTTTTCTGAAATATCATTAGACAAGGTTCTATATTCCAATAAATCTAAGAAATACATATCAATTTCATTTTCTTGAATGTCATAGTCGTTTTCAAAATTTTTAAGTGCCATTCTGCTGACGCCACATCTTGTGCTGTGTTTAAAAATTAGAACGGGTTTGGTAATCGAAATTTTTATGATTTCTTCCAATTGTGCTTTATCAGTTAAAGCCTGCCAATTTATTTTTAAACTATTTACTGTTTTATCTGTACTTTTAATTAAATTATCGAAAAATCCCATTTTAATTGTTTTATCTTTAAGACGGCAAAGCTAATAATAACTTACATAAAAGACAAAATGTCGTTACAATATTGCCTATATAAGACAAAATGACTTATTTCAAAGCAGTTATTTAAGTGGAATGTTCTTTGAGAATTAAAATTAAAGACAATTAAACTAAATGTTATGGACTTTAATAAATTTACAATAAAATCGCAGGAAGCCGTACAACAAGCACAACAAATTGCACAAAGTTACGGCCACCAACAAATAGAAAATTCGCATATTTTAAAAGCAATTTTTGAAGTGGATGAAAATGTGGCTCCGTTCATTTTTAAAAAGATAGGATTAAACATTGAGCTGCTTAAAAGTTTGATTGACAAAACTTTGGAAAGTTATTCAAAAGTAACCGGCGGTGAAATCTCACTATCTGGAAACGCTTCTAAAATGTTGAACACAGCAGCCATTGAAGCCAAAAACATGAAGGATGAATATGTTTCCATAGAGCATTTGTTGTTGGCCATTTTAAATACAAAAGATACCACTTCCCAAATCTTAAAAGATCAGGGAGTTACCGATAAAAACTTAAAAGCGGCCATTCAAGAATTGCGTAAGGGAAGTACGGTAACTTCCCAAAGTGCTGAAGAAACGTACAACGCGCTAAACAAATATGCGCGCAACTTAAACCAATTGGCAAATGACGGAAAACTAGATCCCGTAATTGGCCGTGATGAAGAAATCAGAAGAATTCTTCAAATTTTATCGAGAAGGACCAAGAACAATCCAATCCTTGTTGGGGAACCGGGAACCGGTAAAACCGCCATTGCAGAAGGGTTGGCGCATAGAATCGTAAAAGGTGACATTCCTGAAAATTTAAAGGACAAACAAGTTTATTCTTTAGATATGGGCGCACTTATTGCCGGCGCAAAATACAAAGGTGAATTTGAAGAGCGTTTAAAATCCGTTATAAAAGAAGTGATTTCCTCAAACGGGGAAATCGTATTATTTATTGATGAAATTCATACATTGGTTGGTGCTGGTGGCGGTCAAGGCGCCATGGATGCCGCAAATATTTTAAAACCTGCTTTGGCCAGAGGCGAATTGAGGGCAATTGGGGCAACTACGCTTGATGAATACCAAAAATATTTTGAAAAAGACAAAGCGCTGGAACGAAGATTTCAAAAAGTTACCGTGGATGAGCCCGATACGGAAAGTGCCATTTCAATTTTACGTGGAATCAAGGAAAAATATGAAAACCATCATAAAGTCCAAATTAAAGATGATGCCATCATTGCCGCTGTAGAACTCTCACAGCGCTATATTTCCAATCGGTTTTTACCTGACAAAGCCATTGATTTAATGGATGAAGCAGCCGCAAAATTACGCATGGAAATAAATT
>DAIQBF010000196.1:0-6170 GCA_036781305.1 Lutibacter sp. | reverse complement strand
TCTTTTTAAATTCATTAATCAGCCTAAAAAACGAATTTAAAGCGCACGAAGCATCCACCTTAATCGATTTTGAAATTGCTTCTGTTTATAACATCCAAGCGAATGATTATGTGCCTTTAACTAAAACCGAAAATCAGTTTAAACGCGTAAAAGCGCTTGAAATTTGTGAGGAAGCCATCGCAAAATTCCCTAATAGTTTTGGTGCCCAAAAGTGCAATTTACTAAAACAGCAAATTTTGAACCTGTCATTAAATATTGTCGCCGAAAAACTGGTGCCAAACCAAAAAGACAACAAGGTTTTGGTTTCCTATAAAAATGTACCTGAATTATACTTTCATATCTTCAAAATTACTGAAAAAGACAAATTTGAGTTCGCGAGGATTTACAACGATTCAGCCAAAATAGCTTTTATTAAAAAACTTGATTTGGTTACCAATTTCCATCAATCTTTAAAAACGGAGAATGATTTTCAACAGCACAGCACTGAAATTTTAATTCCGCCTTTTGCCAACGGAAATTATTTAATTTATGCTTCAACCTACGAAACCTTAAACGCCAACAGCATTTACGCCACGGCAATTATTCAGGCAACGGACATCGCCGTGATTGAAAACAACCAAAATAACAGTAAGACCTATCAAATTATCGACAGAAACACCGGTAAACCTTTGGTTGGCGCTAAAGTGAACATCAAAAATTACAATACGGGAAAATATAATGCGCCAATAAATGAAAATTATAGCACAGATAACAAGGGCCAAATAAATTTCAGCGCAAAAAATCATTATAGAAATATAGTGCTCACGGTAAATTACAACAAGGAAATAGCCACTTTTGGCGACTATTATTTGAATGAGAACCGTGAGATAAATCCAGAAACTGAAAACACCGCAATCAAATCTTTTTTATTTACGGATCGAAGCATTTACAGACCTGGACAACTCGTTTATTACAAAGGAATTGTGCTCAAAAGTCTAAAAAATAAATCAGAAGTTGTTGCAAATGAATTCGTGGAAGTCACTTTGTACAACGTCAATCGGGAAATTGTGAAATCTGTTGAATTGAAAACCAACGATTATGGTTCCTTTAGCGGCGAATTCATATTGCCGAACAATGGGTTGACAGGAAGTTACGCTATAGAGGTTGGAAAAGGATCAAAAAAGAGTGACGTATTTAATTCAATGGATGGATTTAATTTTTCATCCACAGAAATCTTGGTGGAAGAATACAAACGCCCAAAATTTGAAGCCGAGTTTAAATCCATTACAGAAGCCTATAAAATTAACGATTCCATTACTGTAAATGGAAGTGCCATCGCTTTTGCAGGCAGTAATATTACTGACGCTAAAGTAGCGTATCGCGTGCACAGAAAAGTGCAATATCCAAAATGGTATTATTGGTATCGACCAATTTTCCCAACCTCACAAGGTCAGGAAATCAGCCACGGAGAGACCATGACAGATGCTCAAGGAAATTTCAATATTACTTTTAAAGCAATTCCGGACAAAAGTGTTGACGCAGCAAATTTGCCGATATTTATTTATGAAGTTACAGCGGATATTACAGATGTCAATGGCGAAACTCGAAGTGCTGTTACAGAAATAAAAGTTGGTTATCACGCAATAATTGCCGAAATTAAAATTGCCGATGAAATTGACAAAAACAAAAAGGAAAACACAATCACTGTTGAAACCAAAAACCTGAACAATGAAGTTGTTTCTGCCAAAGGAAGTTTGAAAATTTACAAATTACAGGCACCTAAAAATGTATTGAGAGCACGCCCTTGGAATGCGCCGGATTATCAGGAAATAAGCGAAGAAATCTTCAGAAATAAATTTCCAAACGAAGCTTATGCCAATGAAAATGAAATTAAAAACTGGCCAAAGGGAAATTTGGTTTTTGAAGAAAATTTTGACACTTCAAAAGAAACTAAAATTCAGTTGAAAAAAATTCAGAAATGGGAATCGGGTCAGTATGTTGTTGAACTGGAAACCACAGATAAATTTGGACAAAAAGTCACCGATAAAAAGCTGTTTACAGTTTTTAGCGAAACAGAAAATCAAGTTTCCGACAATCAGCTATTTGTAATTTCAACCGATAAACAAAGTTACAAACCCTTTGAAAAAGCAGTGCTTAAAATTGGTTCGGCTTCAAAAAATATTTTTGTAACAATAGACATTGAAAAAGACCATAAAATAATTGATACGCAAATTATTCATTTGGAAAACAACTCGAAATTCATTCAAATTCCGGTCACCGTGAAAGATTTGGGCGGATTTGCAATTCATTACAGTTTTAGCAATTTTAACGCTTTTAAAAGTGGCACTTTGCCTATTTCAGTGCCTTATGAGAAAACAGCATTGGAAATTGAAACCGTAACTTTTAGAGATAAATTGGAACCTGGAGAAAATCAAACCTGGAGTTTTAAAGTGAAAGGAGAAAAAGGCGATAAAGTTGCCGCCGAATTATTGGCAAGTATGTACGATGCTTCCTTAGACCAATTTAAACCCCATAACTGGGAATTTAATCCAATGGAACAACCGATTTATTATTCATATAACAATCGTAACGCGAACAACAGTTTTGGGAACAGCTATTTTAATATTGCCAATTTACCGCAGAATTATGATGAAAATCTCCAACAATATTTTGATCAATTAAATTGGTTTGGACTTCATTTTAACAATTCCTATAGGATTAGAGGAATGAATGTTGATAAAATGATGCAAAAAAATAATGATGTTATTCAAGTTGTTGAAGATGGAATGATGGTTGAAGAAACCGTTTTGGGCAATTCAGAAGTGCTGGACGAAGTTGTCACTGTTGAATCTGGAAAACAAAAAGAACCCAAAAAAGAAGAGAGCTTTGAAAAACTAGATCTGTCTTCCATTAAAATTAGAAAAAACTTTCAGGAAACAGCCTTTTTCTATCCGCATCTAACAACTGATAAATATGGCAACGTGAGTTTTAATTTCACCATTCCAGAAGCATTAACACGCTGGAAATTGCAATTGTTGGCACATACCAAAGAATTGGCAACCGCCACCAAAACATTGACCACCATTACCCAAAAAGAATTGATGGTTTTGCCAAATCCGCCACGATTTTTGCGCGAAGGCGATACCCTTGATTTTTCAAGCAAAATATCCAATTTAACAGAAAATATTTTAAATGGAGTTGCTATCTTAGCCTTAACCGATGCCATTACAGGAAAACAAATTGATGATTTATTGGGAAACAAATTTTCCTCTCAAAATTTTAAAGTTGATGCAAAAGGAAATACACAAATAAGCTGGAAGCTGCAAATTCCGGAAGGCATTCAGGCAGTTCAGTACAAAATCATGGCGAAAGCAAATGATTTTAGTGACGGTGAACAAAATGTATTGCCTGTATTGTCAAACAGACTATTGGTGACAGAAACCCTGCCAATGTGGGTTCGTAGCAAGCAAACTAAAACTTTCACTTTAGACAAGTTGAAAAACAATACTTCAACCACGCTCAAAAATCATAAATTAACATTGGAAATCACTTCAAATCCGGCTTGGTACGCGGTGCAAAGTTTGCCTTATTTAATGGAATATCCTTACGACTGTTCAGAGCAAACATTTTCTCGTTATTATGCAAATTCGCTGGCTTCACATATTGTAAATTCAAATCCACGCATCCAGGAAGTCTTCAATCAGTGGAAATCCAGTGATGCATTGATTTCAAATTTGGAAAAGAATGAGGAATTGAAATCCGTTATTATTCAGGAAACGCCTTGGTTGCGCGATGCACAAAGTGAAACTGAACAAAAAAAACGCATCGCTTTGTTATTCGATTTAAATAAAATGACGAACGACCAGCAAGCAGCCATCAATAAATTAAAAGAACAACAATTTAGCAACGGCGGTTTCCCTTGGTTTAAAGGAAGTCAGTACCCAAATCGTTATATCACTCAACATATTGCTGCAGGATTCGGACATTTAAAACAATTAAATGTTGCCATAAACGAAAAAACTACTTCTGAAGTAATTTCAAAAGCCATCAACTTTTTAGATGAAGAAATTTTAGACGATTACAATAAGCTTTTATCAGAAGCCAAAAGGCTAAAAGAAAAAGAGAAATCTAAAGAAAAAGGACTGAAAGCTGAAAGCGACTATCTCGCTAAAAATCATTTAGGAAATATTCAATTGCATTATTTATATATGCGCAGTTTTTATAAGGATGTGAAAATTTCTGAAAATGTACAAAAAGCCATAAATTATTACACAAAACAATCGGCAAGCTATTGGAAGGAATTCAATTTGTATTCAAAAGGAATGATTGCTTTGGTGCAACATAGAACACAAAATAAAACCATGGCTTCAACTATTTTAAAATCGCTAAAAGAAAATAGCATTGTTAGTGAGGAATTGGGAATGTATTGGAAAGAAAATACCCCAAGCTGGTTTTGGCATCAAGCGCCTATCGAAACACAAGCTTTGTTAATTGAAGTTTTTTCTGAAATTGAAAATAATACAGCAACAGTTGATGAATTGAAGGTTTGGTTGTTGAAAAATAAGCAGACAAATAGTTGGAAAACAACAAAGGCAACCACCGAAGCCGTATATGCTTTATTGTTGCAAGGAAGTGATTGGCTGTCCATAAACGAATCTGTTGAAGTTACCGTTGGCAAGCAAAAAATTGAGCCATCAAATCCCGATGGCCATCGGGAAGAAAATGTAAAAATTGAAGCTGGAACAGGCTATTTTAAAACTTCATGGAATGGAAGTGAAATTACATCAGAAATGGGTGAAGTTACCATTTCAAAAAAGAATGAAGGCATTGCTTGGGGCGGATTGTATTGGCAATATTTTGAAGATTTAGATAAAATAACTTTCGCGGAAACGCCACTTAAATTGAATAAAAAACTGTTCTTAAAAACCAATTCTGATAAAGGTAAAGTTTTGACCGAAATTACCCAAAATTCGCCTTTAAAAGTAGGTGATTTAATTACGGTGCGGATTGAATTAAAAGTGGACAGACCAATGGAATTTGTGCACATGAAAGATATGCGTGCGAGCGGTTTGGAACCCATCAATGTGTTGTCGGAATACAAATGGCAAGACGGATTGGGTTATTATGAGAGTACTAAAGATGCTTCAACAAATTTCTTTTTTGAGAATTTATCAAAAGGCGTTTATGTTTTTGAATATGATTTGCGTGTTAATAATACTGGTAATTTCAGCAACGGGATTACCAATATCCAAAGTATGTATGCGCCAGAATTCAGCAGCCATAGTGAGGGAGTTCGCATCAAGATAAATTAAGCACTATCGTTTTTTTGGAGGATATTTACTCAGTAATTTTTGAAATGCTTCGGCTAAAAGCTGTTCTTTTTCACTAATTCCAATGTTGGTTTGGAAATCTCCTTCATAAATACCTTGCCAGATTAATTTATCAGTTTTGGCATCAACAAAGTCAATGGTAAATTGCTTTGTTAAGGTATTGCTATTAATTGGGACTTGTCCACCAATACTTATTCCTGAATGTCTTCCATAATTGCCAAAACCAATCCCAACCGAGTTTCTTGGGGCCTCAAACTGATTTAATTTTACATCAACATAAATTGCCGGGTCATCACTAAGCCCTAAACCTTTTTCAATCATGGATTTTTCCAATTGCGCAAGAATCCTGTTTGCTTCTATCCCATTAATATTTGGCAGAACATCATTATAGAACTGAAATGTTTTATATTGGTTAAAATCAACCTGATCATCGTAATCATATAGGATTTTAGGTGTAGCACATCCTAAAAAAACAATTAACACTATTAGCTTAATATATTTCATACTATAATTATAAAAAAATGACAAATCCTTCCTATAAAATTAAGAATAATTCTATTTTAATCAGCTATATAAAATAGTATCTTTGAAAAAATTTTAAATTATGGATTTAAATCTAGTTCCCAACATAAAACATACCAAAAGCAAAAACTTCTTTTTACTGGCTGGCCCTTGTGCCATTGAAGGGGAAGAAATGGCATTGAGAATTGCCGAACATATTTTAAAAGTAACCGATAAATTGGAAATTCCCTTTATTTTTAAAGGAAGTTTCAAAAAACCCAACAGATCAAGAATCGATAGCTTTACCGGAATTGGAGATGAAAAAGCGCTAAAAATATTGACGAAAGTTTCCGAAACTTT
>DAIQBF010000195.1:0-6177 GCA_036781305.1 Lutibacter sp. | reverse complement strand
ATTGTTAGCGCACTTCAAAATAGGCTGGGACGCAATATTTTTAATGGCGTACCAACAGGTGTTGAGGTTTGTGCGGCAATGGTGCACGGCGGTCCGTATCCGGCGTCAACCGACAGCCGATTTACCGCAGTGGGAATCAATTCCATAAAACGCTGGGTGCGTCCGTTTAGTTTTCAAAGCTGGCCAAATGAATTATTGCCGGATGAACTGAAGAATGAAAATCCGCTTGGAATTTCAAGAGTTGTTGATGGCAAAAGAACAACGCATACACTATAAAAAACGCACTTATGAATTGTTTAAAATCATTTTTAACATTTAAAATAAGAACCTAAAAATTGACCTTTTCGAAAAAGAATTGGTATGGCATGGGTTTGAGCTTGGCGTCGGCTTCCGGAAAATTGGCCAGCGAATTGCCCATCAGTAAAAAACCATTTACAGACCTTTCAGAATTTAGGAGTTCTTAAAATATTTTGGTTACTTTTGATGCATGACTTTTATCGAAATTTTAATAAAGCTCAGAAGAATAGTGCGATCCGTAAATTTGGAAAGCAAGCGTGTGGATAAAGAATTGGGCGTGAGTATTCCGCAATTGCTATGCCTTCAATTTTTGGCGGAGCAAGATGAATTTAGGGCAAATGCGTCAAAACTAAAAAGCTTCTTAAATTTAAATGCCAGCACCATTACTGGGATTATATCAAGGCTGGAGAAAAAAAACTTGGTCGTAAAACTCCCTAAAGTCTCAGACAAGCGAATTACTTTAATTTCTTTAACGGCTAAAGGAATGTCACTATTACAAAAAGCCCCAATTACTTTTCAGCAAAAATTAAGTGAAAAGTTACAAGCACTTCCGCCAGAAAAGCTTAAAACAATTATAGATGGAATTGATTTGTTGGCGGAACTTATGGAAGTTGATAAAATTGATGCCTCTCCTATTATTACTTCAGAAGAATTTCTTTAAAACCTTTAGATACAATCGTTTTCTATTCACATTAATTCAATTTTTCTTGGGGATTATAGGTTTAAAAAGTTTCTGCAGAAAATATAAAAATATATAATATTTTTATCAAAATATTACCCAATAAATCAACGTTATAGGACTTTGATTACTTGTTTGTTGAATTATTATAATTGATTTTCAATAGTTTCTACAGAAACTATTTCGTATTTTTGCGTCATATTCATTAAAATAAAACAAGAAATATGCTCATTATACAAGTAAAGGAAGGCGAAAACATTGACAGAGCGCTAAAAAGATACAAACAAAAAACAAGAAGAACAAAACTGATTAATAATTTAAGAGACCAGAAACAATTTATTAAAAAATCGGTTAAAAACAGAAGAAAAAAAGGAAAAGCAATCTACGTACAGAATTTAAGAAATCAAGAAGAAAAATAGATATGGAGACTTTTAAAATTTACAATAAAAGCACAATATCTTCAGCTGAAGAAAAGGAGGAAGCTATTTCATTTTTATTTAAGCACTTACAGGAATACGGCGATAAAAAGGAAGATATTGGTAAATGTTTCGATTTCGCAATTAAGGATTCTAAAGAAGGGCTTGGCGGATTTGTATTGATTCTTCTGGAAAATAACGAAATTAAAGGTGTTACCATCGTTAACAAAACCGGAATGGCCGGATATATTCCAGAAAATATCCTTGTTTATATTGCCGTTCATGAAAATGCCCGAGGTAAAGGTTACGGTAAAAAATTGATGAATAAAGCCATTGAATTGGCCGATGGAGATATTGCCTTGCACGTAGAGCCTAACAATCCGGCAAAATTTTTATATGAAAAATTGGGTTTTGAAAATAAATATCTAGAAATGCGACTTAAAAGACAACAATAAATTCTATGGCTTTTTTAGACATTGTTGTTTTTGTTGTTTATATGGCCACCGTTTTGGGGATCGGATTTTATTTTTTTAAAAAAAATGAAACCGTCAAGGATTACTACATTGGCGGTGGTGAAATGAGCAGTTTGCACGTGGGCTTATCTGTTGTTGCGACAGATGTAGGAGGCGGGTTTTCGATTGGATTGGGCGGATTGGGTTTTGTGATGGGAATATCCGGTTCCTGGATGTTATTTACTGGACTTATAGGCGCTTGGCTAAGCGCCGTTTTTTTGATTCCAAAGGTTGTTAAACTTGGCAATCTTCATGGTTTTTTAACATTTCCCGAATTTTTGAAGCACAGTTACGGAACTACAGTAGCCATGGTTGCCGGGATTATTTCCTTTATTGGTTATTTGGGTTTCACTTCATCACAATTTCTTGCCGGAGCAAAGTTGGCAGTTGGCACATTCCCTTCCCTTGATTTGAATCAAGCTTTATTGATCATGGGAGGTGTGGCATTGGTTTATACTGTTTTTGGCGGAATGAAAGCGGTAATTTACACAGATACTTTTCAATGGATTATTTTAATGGTTGGATTAATATTTGTTGGAATCCCTATTGCTTATAACTACTTAGGAGGTTATGAAGCGATTGTAAGTGTGCTTCCCGACAAATATTTTTCATTGCAAAATGTTTCTTGGGTACAACTTGTAAATTGGTTTGTGATTATTGTTCCCATTTGGTTTGTCGGAATGACACTTTACCAAAGAATTTACGCTTGCAAAGATGAAAAAACGGCAAAGAAAGCCTGGTTTATAGCAGGTCTTTTTGAATATCCCACCATGGCATTTATGGGGGTAATTCTCGGATTATTTGCACGAGTTGCTGCCGCAAAAGGTGTTTTTATTTCTGATGGATTTGAAAGTGATATAGGGATGGATCCTGAAATGGGAATGCCCTTGCTTTTAAAACATGCATTGCCTGTAGGCCTTATGGGATTAATGTTGTCAGCATATTTTTCAGCAATAATGTCAACAGCAGACAGTTGTTTGTTGGCTGCATCCGGAAATTTTGTAACCGATATTTTAGGGCTTAAGCACCTTAACAAAAACAATATGAAAATTTCTCAGATTGTTACCTTTATGGTTGGTGGAGCTGCAATAATTATTGCCACTACCATGCAAAGTGTATTGTCGCTTATGCTGTTGTCCTACTCATTTATGGTATCCGGACTTCTAATACCTGTATTGGGAATATTGTTGTCTAAAAAAAGAAAACCTTTAGCAGCTTTGTTCTCTATGATAATAGGAGGGTCTTCAACATTGATTTTAACATTCCTTGAAGTAAAAATTCCTTTTGGTTTTGACCCAATATTAATTGGAATTTCATTATCTTCCATTGTCTATTTAACAATTAAAAAATAATGAAATGGCATATATAACACTCAATAAGAAATCATTAGCCCATAATTATTCGTTTTTACAGTCTATATTCAAAAGCCATCATAAAGAATGGGCGCCAGTATTAAAGATGCTTTGCGGAAACAAAACCTTCTTGGAATTTGTATTGTCCTTAGGCGATGAACAGGTTTGTGATGCCAGGTTAACCAATTTAAAAAAAATTAAAGCCATAAATCCCAACAAAGAAACCATCTATATAAAACCTCCGGCAAAGCGAAGTATAGCCAGTGTGGTAAAATATGCCGATGTAAGTTTTAATACGGAATTTACGACCATGAAATGGTTGTCCGAAGAAGCCATTAAACAAAAAAAAATCCACCGAATTATTATTATGATTGAATTGGGTGATTTACGCGAAGGCATTATGGGCGAGCATTTAATGGAATTTTATAAAAAAATATTTGAGCTGCCCAATATTCAAGTGGCTGGTATTGGCGCAAATCTCAATTGTTTAAGCGGCGTAATGCCAAGCAAAGACAAATTGATCCAATTGAGTTTGTATGAGCAATTGATTGAAGCTAAATTCGGCAAGAAAATAGATTATGTGTCGGGCGGTTCCTCTGTAATGATTCCACTTTTATTGAAAAAGCAGATTCCAATGGGCGTAAATCATTTTAGAATTGGAGAAACCCTGTTTTTTGGGGTTGATTTATTTGCGAATAAAACAATCCCTAAAATGAAGGATGATGTTTTTTTACTTTATGCTGAAATCATTGAAATTACTGAAAAACCAATTGTGCCTTATGGCTATTTAGAAGAAAATCCATCAGGAGAAACCTTGGAAATAAATCCTGAGGATTATGGAAAAAGCCATAGCAGGGGGATTTTAGATATTGGGCTTTTGGATATCTCAAAAACCGAATTTATCATACCTGTTGATGGAAATCTTTCTTTTATTGGCGCCAGCTCAGACATGTTAGTGGTGGATTTGAGCAAAACCACAAAAAAATATAAAGTCGGTGATTTGGTGAGTTTTAAAATGAAGTATATGGGAGCATTGCGCATTATGAACTCCGAGTATATCGATAAAAAACTGGTGTAATGTATTGCTTCCTTTCCAGATTGGTTCGAACGGTGTTTAATGGGATTAAATTTTTTTCAAAATTTATTTCAAAACGAAAAAACTTCCTTAAATTTAGACTTTTTCAGCAGAAAATGTAACTAAATTAAACAGTATGAGATACGCCCAAATTCCTTCATCATTATTTATAAAAAACAGAGAGAATTTTATCACAAAAATGGAACCTAATTCCATTGCTATTTTAACATCAAATGATGTGATGCCCAACAATGCAGATGATGTGATGGGATTTTCCCAAAACAACGATTTGTTTTATTTAAGTGGCGTTGATCAGGAAGAATCTATTTTGGTTTTGTATCCGGATGCTGCTTTACATGAAAATAGAGAGATTTTATTTGTGAAAGAAACGAGCGATCTCATTAAAATTTGGGAAGGCGATAAGTTGACAAAGGAAAAGGCTTTTGAAGTATCAGGAGTTAAAAATGTAAAATGGCTGCAGGATTTTGAATTAACGACTCAATATATGGCGTTTGAAGCAGATTCTTTTTATTTGGGCCACAATGAACATAAAAAAACATTGACTGCTGAAATGAATACACAGCAAGATAGAATGATATCTTGGTGCAAAGAAAAATATCCCTTGCATAATTACAGGCGCGCCGCAAAAATTACCCGAGAACTTCGCCAAATTAAATCGGTGGAAGAAATTGCATTAATGCAACAAGCCGCCGATATTAGTGTCGGTAGTTTTAAAAAGGTTTTAAAAGCCGTGAAACCGGGCATGATGGAGTACGAATTGGAAGCGGAATTGACCTATGAATTAATCAGAAAGGGCGCTAAACGCCACGCATTTATGCCAATTGTGGCTTCGGGGGCAAACGCCTGCGCATTGCATTACAACACCAATGATACAGTTTGTAAAGATGGCGATATGATTTTAATGGATTTTGGGGTGTGTTATGCAAATTACAATTCAGATACAACGCGTTGTTTTCCTGTAAACGGGAAATTTTCAAAAAGACAAAAGGAAGTTTATAATGCGGTGTTACATTGCTTAAAAGAAGGCTCAAAATTGTTAAAACCAGGTGTGCTATCTGCCGATTATGAAAAACAAATGGCGAGTCTGGTGGAGCAACAACTGATTAATTTGGGCTTGCTCGATGCCGAAAAAGTTAAAAATCAGGATCCTGAAAATCCGCTATACAAAAAATATTTTATGCACGGAACAGCCCATTTTATTGGATTGGACGTTCATGATGTTGGTTTATATACGAGACCATTTGAAGCGGGAATGGTGTTGACCTGTGAGCCCGGAATTTATATAGCTGAGGAAGGCATTGGTTGTCGTTTAGAGAATGATTATTTAATCACTAAAGACGGAAATATTAATTTAACCGCTGCAATGCCCATCGAAATTGATGAAATTGAAGCGTTAATGGATTAAAAATTAGTTTGGTATTTATCCTTTATGATTGAGTCCAAAGGAAGAGTTGGGTTATAGAAAGTGGCTTTGTTTTGTAATTTTCTAAGTCCTTCCCTTCGGGGAGGATTTAGGTGTGGATACTTACTCATTACGGGCACGGAAAACATTTCCACGCTATCAATTCGTGTTACATATCTGAACAATCGGCTGTGAAGTCAGAGACATTCGCAGCGTATTTTCGATGGACACTCCAGGAGCTAGGTATTTATTTGCTTGGTAACAGGAGTAAGTTGTTTTTGTTTGCAACTAATTGCAAAGGGTGCAAATGCAACTATTATTTCATTTTTTTAAAGTATTCCTATTAGTGTGAATTCATAAAATCTTCTGCAAAGATTTTGCGTAAATATAAAATCGTTTCCTCCGCGTTTTCTTTTGTAAACA
>DAIQBF010000194.1:0-6193 GCA_036781305.1 Lutibacter sp. | reverse complement strand
GTAATAAGCAAAATTATCTTCAAGCATCAATGGATTTAATCACAACTAAAGAAAATGAAAAGACACATGAAGTGACGTTATATCTGGAGCCTGATGAAGAATTTGTTGTAACTGGCAATAGGGTTCTGCTAAAATTAAATAATATTTATTTTGATTTTGATAAGTCTGAAATTAGGCCTGATGCAGAAGTAGAGCTTAGGAAAGCCATTGAAATCATGAAAAAGTATCCAAACATCATTGTAGAATTCGGAGCACACTGTGATTCAAGAGGGCCAGATGCCTATAATGATAAATTATCCACCCGAAGAGCAAATTCAACAGTTGACTATATGACATCTAGAGGAATATCTAAAGATAGACTAACTGGTAAAGGTTACGGAGAGAGAATGTTAGTGAACAAATGTGCCAATGGCGTGAAATGTACTGAGGAAGAACATCAATTGAATAGGCGAACCGAATTTGTAATTAAAAACCCAGAAGTGATAAATAAACAATTATTAAATAATTATGATCACTAAATGAACACTAAGCTTTTTGGCAGCCATTTATAAACTTAATAGATACTACTACCGTTGTGGGGACGACATTTATCTCAATAGTTTGTGGTGGCTGCTCTTTTTAAAGAACTTTTGTTTGGCTAAATCCACTCGAATTCATTTTGTGAATTATAATATCAAAAAGACATCAATAATTATACATGGTTGAACTAATCTATATAACTACTAATAATAATACTAATACTAATAACTCTCAAAGTATTATCAATTAATAAAAGAAAACTTGAGATATCTAAATTTAGCAAGCTAGATTTATGAATTTAAAAATTCCTATATATAGAAATTGAAAAAAGAAAAATTATGTAGAAAGCAAGGTGAAAGTTAATCCTTAATTATATGAAAAACCTTGTAAATACCTCTAAGGCAGTATTTACAAGATTTTTTTATTATATAAATGCCTAGTTAAACTTCAAATGGTTAAACATCTCTTTTTCTAGATTTTCTATACCATATTGCATTAATTGCCATTGCTGGCAAAATAGC
Organism: Lutibacter sp.; assembly: GCA_036781305.1. GTDB lineage: Bacteria > Bacteroidota > Bacteroidia > Flavobacteriales > Flavobacteriaceae > Lutibacter. Next base: position 5,153 of record DAIQBF010000194.1, on the reverse strand, counting down.
GAAAATTAGGGGGGAATAAATAGGCACATTTCTTTCAGACAATGCAATTACATACATGAAAGTGAAAAATAAAATAAGTGAAACCAATGCAATAAGTATGGTGGCCAGTGTTTTTCTTCTTAAAGGAGTCATTAGTGTAAAATTAGAATTTTGAAAAATAAATGTATAAGAATTTGTTCTTATAAATTATGCTGAGCGATGGGGTTAAGTTTAATATGGAAAAAATTAGCAATAATATTTACCATAATATAAGGTCCTAATTTTTAAAAAAAATATTATGTATAGATTACAATTCTAAAAGTATCATTAAATAACCAAATATTTATGATAATTATCATAAAATGATATATTATATATAGATAATGTAATTTATTGGTGATAAAAATGAATATGTCAGATTTTATGAGTTAATCAAGAAATACTTTAATTCCCCATAAATTGAGATGTTTATCGATACTTTTTCTTTATTAATAACATTCTTAATTTGTTTTGGAAGTTCGATGGCTTCTTTAATGATGGGTTCAACAACGTTTAAAAATTTTACGGGATGTGCAGTTTCTAAAAATATGCCATAAGTATTTACATCAATTCCGAATTTTTTCAAACCCAAATAACCAACCGCGCCATGAGGATCTGCTATATAATTGTATTTTTCCTTAATTTCTTTCATCGCTTGTTGGGTTTCTTTATCCGTAAACGAATAGGAGGAAAGCACTTCTTTTAATTTCTCATCATCATTGTTGAAAATTTCTAAAATACGGACAAAATTGCTGGGATCTCCAACATCCATCGCATTAGAGATGGTTTGTTTTGAAGGTTTTGGGGTATAAATTCCTGTTTCAAAATAATTGGGAACAATGTCGTTCACATTGGTTGCCGCAATAAAATGTTTTATGGGCAATCCCAATTTGTGCGCCATCAATCCGGCACAAATATTGCCAAAATTTCCGCTTGGAACAGAAAAAATTAAATCTTTATGTTTATTTTTTAATTGTTTATAAGCGAAAAAGAAATAAAACATTTGAGGCAACCAGCGCGCTACATTGATTGAATTTGCAGAAGTCAAATTTTTGTTTACAATTAAATCCTTATCCAAAAAGGCAGTTTTTACCATGGCTTGACAATCATCAAAAGTGCCATTGACTTCCAAAGCGGTAATGTTTTGTCCCAAAGTTGTCAATTGCTTTTCCTGAACATCACTCACTTTGCCGCTTGGGTATAAAATAACCACATCAACACCTTCAACACCTAAAAAACCACTGGCAACCGCACCACCTGTATCGCCTGAAGTAGCCACTAAAACAGTAATCTTTGCCTTTTCTTTATCTTTATTGAAATAACCCAAACAACGCGCCATAAAACGCGCGCCAACATCTTTAAAAGCCATGGTTGGACCGTGAAATAACTCTAAAGCGGCAATATTTTCTTCAATAGATATAATTGGAAAATCGAAGTTTAGTGTTTCCCCGATAATTTCTTTCAATTCCTTTTTGGGAATTTCATCAGCCACAAATTGCTTGATTACTTCAAAAGCGATTTCCTTGTTTGAAAAATCTTCAATATGATTAAAAAAATCGTTACTTAAAGACGTAATTTTCTCAGGAAAATATAAACCTTTATCAGCGGCCAATCCTTTAATTACGGCATCTTTAAACGTTGCGTTTGGCGCTATTTTATTTAAACTGTAGAAGTTCATATTATTTGATTTCTAAAATTTTTATTCCTTCTTTATTTACTTTTGAAACGTGGATGTCATACGGCACACCAACTTTATTATAAACCAATCTCATGGCTTCCGCCACTTTTAAAGCGGTCTCTTTTCCTTTGCTTAAAGCAAAAACGGAAGGTCCGGAGCCAGAAATGCCACATCCCAATGCCCCTGCTTTTACCGATTCAAGTTTCAACAAATCAAAAGCCGGAATTAAAATAGAACGAATGGGTTCCACAATAAAATCTTCCAGGGAACGTCCAATAAGTTCATAATCTTCCGTGTAAAGTCCGCTGACCAATCCGCCCACATTTCCCCATTGCTTTATTGCATTCTTCAAGGTGACCGTGGTTTTTAAAATTTCGCGGGCGTCGGAAGTTTTAACTTCAATTTGCGGATGGATTACCGTCACAAATAATTCACTTGGCGTATGAATATTGATAATATCCAATGGCTCATAACTTCTCACCAAGGTAAATCCGCCAAAAAGGGCAGGAGCCACATTATCTGCATGGGGAAAGCCACTTGCCAATCGTTCTCCTTCCATGGCAAAACGCACCAAATCTTTTGTGCTGAATGGATCCCCCAACAATTTGTTGACAGCCCAAACAGCCCCGGCAGCACTAGCGGCGCTGCTGCCAATGCCGCTTCCAGGCTTAATGCGTTTGGCTATTTCAATTTCAAATCCGAAATCAGTTTTAACTTCTGCCAATAACGCCAAGGCGGCAACACCCGACACATTTTTATGTGTTTCTAAAGGAACTGCTTGTCCGGTAATTTTTGTGATTCTCACGCCTTTTTCCGTCACTTTTCTAATGGTCATTTCGTCACCAACAGTTTCTAGAGCCAATCCCAACACATCAAAACCACAAGAAATATTCGCGATAGTGGCCGGTGTAAATATTTTTAGTTCTTTCATTTTTCTATGAATATCTAATTGTTGCCGATTCTAATAATATCGGCAAATAAACCCGAAGCCGTAACATCGGCTCCAGCTCCTGCGCCTTTTATAATCAAAGGTTGTTCGCAGTATCTATTGGTAAAAAACAACACAATATTGTCTTTTCCCGCCAAATCATAGAATGGGTGCGAGGCCGGAATTTCTTTCAATCCAACTTTTGCCTTTCCATTGTTGAATTCAGCAACATATTTAAGTCTGCAGTCTTTTGCTTCGGCATTTTTCCTCAATTGGTCAAAATGATTGGCTTCTGCTTTTAAGGTTTCCATAAAATCGGGTACCGATTTGGCCTCTAAACTCAATTTTGGCAAAAAGGAATCGTTCTCAATATCACTTAATTCGAGCTTAGTGCCGCTTTCCCTGGCCAAAATCAAAATTTTACGCGCAACATCAACGCCGCTTAAATCTATTCTTGGGTCAGGCTCTGTATAGCCTTCAATGCCAGCTTGTTGAACCGCTTCATAAAATGAAGTTTGTTCATTAAAATTATTAAAAATGAAGTTTAAACTGCCTGAAAGAACGGCCTGTATTTGCGTGATTTTATCTCCCGATGCAATTAAGTTTTTAAGCGTATCAATAATTGGCAAACCTGCGCCAACATTGGTTTCAAATAAAAATGGCGCACTGTATTTCCTGCTTAAATTTTTCAAATTCACATAATTCACATAATTTGAGGAGCAAGCAATTTTATTGCAGGTAACCACAGCCACACTTTCCTTTAAATAACCGGCATATAAATTTGCTATGGATTCTTCTGCAGTATTATCGACAAAAATGCTGTTTCTGTAATTTAAATCTGTTATTCTGTCATGAAAAGCGTCCATATTCAGATTTTCAGCCTTGTCCAACTGTATTTTCCAAGTTTCTAAATTGATTCCGTCTTCATTAAATAACATTTTTTTTGAGTTTGTCAAGGAGATAACCCTTATTTGTAATTTTAAATGTTCCAGCAAAAAAGGTTGTTGGTTTTTAATTTGCGCCAATAATTTCTGCCCCACATTTCCAACGCCCACCACAAATAAATTGAGCTGTTTTGTTTGGTCTTCAAAGAATTCTGAATGCAAAGTGTTCAACGCTTTTTTAATGTCCTTATGCGCAATGACTGCCGAAATATTTTTTTCAGAAGCACCTTGCGCGATGGCTCTGATATTTACGTTATTTCTTCCCAAAGCACTAAACATTTTACCGCTGATACCTTGGTGGCTTTTCATATTGTCGCCCACCAAAGCAATAATGGCGTTGTTTTTTTCCACTATGAGCGGATTCACTTTTTGCTGGGAAATTTCAAAACTAAATACCGAATTAACCGCTAGTTCTGCACTATCGGCATCAGCATTGTTAATGGCGATGCAAATAGAATGCTCAGAAGAAGCCTGCGTAATTAAGGAAACATTTATTTTTTGCTGAAATAAAGCCTCAAATAAGCGTTTTGAAAATCCGGGAATGCCAACCATTCCGCTGCCTTCCAAAGTAATTAACGCCATATTTTCTATATGGCTGATTCCTTTTATCGGATTGGCATTTGGAGAAACTTTTGTTATTAAAGTGCCTTCTGCCTTGGCATCAAAAGTGTTTTTGATACTTATGGGGATTTCCTTCTCCAAAACAGGATGAATGGTTGGAGGATACAGCACTTTTGCGCCAAAATGCGACAATTCCATGGCTTCTTGGTAAGAAATATTCTTAATGGGAAAAGCCTGTTGCACAAAATTTGGGTTTGCGGTAAACATTCCACTCACATCCGTCCAAATTTCCAATACGGAAGCATTGGTCGCAGCCGCAACGATGGCCGCGGTATAATCGGATCCGCCACGGCCTAAAGTGCTGGGTTCACCGCTTTCAGTCTTTGACACAAAACCAGGTAATACGATTATCTGATGATTGTTTTTATTGAAAAAATCTTCTATATTTCTGTTGGTCTGATCGAATTTCACCACGGCATTCGAAAAATTTTCATCGGTCACAATCAATTCTTGGGAATTTTTCAACTCAGCGTCTAATCCTTTGATTCTCATCGTTTCGACAACGATAAAAGAAGAAAGTAATTCTCCGAAACTCACTATTTTATCTGAAGTTTTGGCCGACAATTCATTGATTAAAAAAACGCCTTCCAACGTGGCTTCCAATTTATTGAGCATTTTTTTTACGTGACCCAAAATACCGCTTTGGTTGCCCACCGGAATCAATTCACGGATTATTTTTAAATGCCGATCTTCAATTGATTTAAACTGATTTTTATAATTTTCGTCTCCGATACAAGCCAAATTTCCTGCTTCCAACAATAAATCAGTAATTCCGCCAAGTGCTGAAACCACCACAATTATTTGGGAATTGTATGCGCTGTCTTTAATAATGGTGATTGCTTTATTTATATTTTGTGTAGTGGCTATTGATGAGCCTCCAAATTTTAATACTTTCATGGTATTAATTTTTTATCCTGATTTTTATATTTTTTTTGAATAGTTATTTCTTGTTTTCTTAATTTTT
>DAIQBF010000193.1:0-6246 GCA_036781305.1 Lutibacter sp. | reverse complement strand
TTTATCATCAAATAACTGATAAAAATCGATGTGTAAAATTTTGTCAGATACTGGGTGAAACTGAATGTCTTGCAAAATTGCATTGTATTTGTTTCCTTCAAATTCAATCTTAGCAGTATAAACGTTTGGAGTGTACACTAAGTCTTTGAATGCAGTTTCGTCTGCTGAAAAGTGTAATGCTTTGTCTCCTCCGTATAATACGCAAGGAACCTTTTCAGCATTACGTAAGGCTTTAGTAGCTACTTTGCCTACGCTTTCTCTTTTAGATCCTTTGATTGTAATTGATTTCATTTATTTATATTTAGTTATTATTTACATTAAAAATTGTCCGCTTATTGATGTATTGTCCTGCACTTTGTGCATAACATCAGCGAATAAAGGGGCGCAAGTTACAACTTTTATTTTAGAACTTTCTCTTTTTAAAGGAATTGTGTCTGAAACAATCAACTCTAATAATTGCGAGTTTTCAATTCGTTCATAGGCGTTTCCCGATAAAATAGGATGTGTACAAATTGCGCGTACGCTTAAGGCACCTTTTTCAATCATTAAATCTGCAGCTTTGGCTAAGGTTCCGCCTGTGTCAATCATATCATCCACAATAATTACGTGACGGTCTTTTACTTCTCCAATTAATTCCATGGAATCAATTTCATTTGCTTTTATGCGTTGTTTATAACAAATAACAACATCACTTTGTAAAAATTTAGAGTAGGCATAAGCGCGTTTTGAACCGCCCATATCTGGAGAGGCAATGGTTAAATTTTGTAGATTCAGAGAATCGATGTAAGGCAGAAAGATGGTTGAAGCAAACAGATGGTCAACTGGTTTTTCAAAGAAGCCCTGAATTTGATCTGCGTGTAAATCCATGGTAATAATTCTTGTTGCGCCGGCTGTTTGCAAAAGATTTGCCACTAATTTCGCGCCAATGGCAACACGAGGCTGGTCTTTTCTGTCTTGTCTCGCCCATCCAAAATAAGGGATTACGGCTGTAATATGCCGTGCTGAGGCTCTTTTTGCTGCATCAAGCATTAAAAGCATTTCCATTAAATTGTCGGAATTTGGAAATGTAGAGCCCACAATAAAAATTCGCCTGCCTCTAACCGACTCAACAAATGCAGGCTGAAATTCCCCATCGCTAAATCTTGTTACCACTACTTTTCCGAGTGCAATTCCATAATGTTTGGCAATGTTTGCGGCCAATTCTTTGCTCTGTGAACAAGCGAAAATTTTAGGTTCTAGATATGGGATGTCCATTTTTAAGGATGTTAATTAATTAGGTTTCCGTATTTTGATTGCAAATTTAAAATTATTTAAATGGATTACTATAACTAAATGAAGTTTTTGTGTTTTAGATGAAAAATATTTTTAAATTTGCACACCGATACAATTGCCTCGATGGCGGAATTGGTAGACGCGCTGGATTCAAAATCCAGTTTTCGCAAGGAAGTGCGGGTTCGATTCCCGCTCGAGGTACTGTAAAAAACCGTAAATAGCTTATAAACAAGCTTTTACGGTTTTATTTTTTTACTAATTGTACGATTTCTGTACTGTAAGATAATTTTAAAGCTAAAATGTACAGTTTTTTTTGGTATAAAGATCAGTTCAAAATTAGTTTGTAATTTATTTAAATTTAGAATTATTTTCAGTCTAAAACTACAACTTTAGAAACCAATATTCAAATAAATCTTTAATTGTAGCTGTTTTTTTCAAAAATGATACTGTTGCTGGATATTTTTGATTTTTGAGGATGCCTGAAGTTCCTTTGGAAACAAAATATCTCTATTTTACAGAAAGGATGTTCTGAAAATGTAGCATCTTCAAAAAACAATGTAAAAAGGGTTCCTATTAAAGCGTTGGCTGATGTGGCTATTTTACATAATGAGATTATAAAACTGCTATGGTGATGTGGTTGGTAAAGCGGCTGTTTTTATAATGCCTCGTTATGTAACTTAGCTTTGGTAGTCAAAATATTATAATTTATTAAACATTAATAAGAACTGTAAACAGAAAAACTGGAATTACGTACGAAAGAAAAAGTTGTAGCTGAAAGTTCTTCAATAGTTAGTACCTCATTAGCATAAACGCCCTTATAATCAATGGTTATCAAATCTCCATTTCTTGACCAGACACAAGTTTCAGCTAAAATATAATCGCAATCATTGCTACTTGGATAAACATGGTGCTCATAAATATTAGGTTATGAAAACTCAATGTAATCTCTATTGCCATTGCTACATCAATAATGCGGATAAGTATTTCCATTATAGATACGAAACTAAATACCATTTTCTTAACAATAGGCTATTATCAACTACAGGTGGATTATCATCACCACTGTCAGAACTGTTTATAAACAAAATTTAAGAGATGAGTAAAAATAAAATATTTTTCATAACATTTATTTATAGAAATAATTGATAGTGTATGTATTAGCTCCACTTTCATCAAGGGCAGTAACAATTGCGCTAATGGGATAACCATCTGCATTATAATCATAATCAAAATGGGCTTCATATTTAGTAATCCCATTTGAATTCTTAAATATCATCCCTGAAATGTTATTAAATGGAAGTAGCTGTTTAGCTTTCATAATTTTTGGATTTTGATAGCCGAAATTAAATTCGGTACGGTCTAAAATATCGATAAACTTTGCCGCTTTTAAAGTATAAAAGTAAGGATTAGGCTTATTGTCATAAAAGATTTCACCAATTAAAGAAGCAGAGTTATATCCATCTTCAAAAGCAAGAATCTTGGTTGGGTTTCCATTATTATCAAATACTAAAACTTCTCCTTTATCAAAAGCATCATACGGCGCTAGATAGAAATCACTAATATTTATGTCATATCCGTTAGAATATCCAGAAATTAAATTTAATTCCCCAGAGCTACTACTATAATTAAAAAATTTTGATGAAGTTCCATCGGAAATACTACTCACCCTATTTTGACCGTCATAATTAATTGTAATAGTTGAATTTTCTTGATACAAATCTGAAACATCAACTCTTTTAATAAATTTTTCCTTTACATTTCCATTTATTTCTTCAAATACGTCTTCAGTTTTAGAATTGTCACAACTTGACAATGTTAAAGCTCCTAATAATAGGCTACAAAATAATACAGCACAATTTTTCATTTTATTCAATTTTTAATTTTGCGCAAAGTACGCTATTTATAATATTAACTTTTACGGGTTTCCACATTTAGACGGCAAATATCAATAATCAATAATGATTCCATTTAGGGGTAGCATCAATGAAAGATTTAAATCCTGGGGTCTTTGTGGGCAGTGGACTTGTCATTATTGGATAAGCAGAATAACAAAATTAGTTATGGCTTTTTGGAAAATAATTTCTTTTGTGATTTCAGAGTTTTGATGGTTTGAGGTAAGACAATGCCATATTAAACGTGTACCACATTTCAATTTTCCTTCAGAAGGATAAATTTGGGTGGGTGTAAATGCAGCAATAAATAGGTACAACCTAAAGGCAAAATACCGAAGGTGTATGTAGTGGCAGATTAACCCGTAGTAGTGATGAAGTTTCTGTAATGGAAATGGAGCGAAGGGGTTAAGTTGTACCGTTTTACTTTATTTACCAACTCAAATAAATATTGAGGATGAATTTATGGAATGAAACAAAATCAATACCGATAAGTCGCCAAATGGTTTGGGCGGCTTATCAAAAAGTTCGTTCTAATAAAGAGGGTGCGGGAGTTGATGGGATAAGTATGCAAGAATTTGATACGAATCGCAGTAAACATCTGTACAAACTTTGGAATCGAATGGCATCAGGGAGTTATTTTCCACCTCCAGTCAAAGAAGTAGAAATACCCAAGAAAGACGGTTCAATCCGTAAATTAGGTGTTCCTACTATAAGCGACAGGGTTGGACAAATGGTGGTAAAAATGTTTATTGAACCAAGATTGGAAGCAGTATTCAGTCCAAATTCTTACGGTTATCGACCAAATAGAAATGCCCATCAGGCATTGTCAAAGGTTCGAGAGAACTGTTGGAAACAAAACTGGGTTATTGACTTAGACATCAAAGGATTTTTCGACAATATCGACCACAGCAAACTGATGCTTGCAGTAGAGAAACATGTACCCGAAAATTGGGTAAAATGCTACATTAAACGATGGTTGGAAGCACCCGTTATTACGGCATTTGGAGAACTAATCCAGAAGCAAGGTAAAGGAACGCCACAAGGCGGAGTAATCAGTCCATTATTGGCCAACCTTTTCCTGCATTATGCTTTTGATAAATGGTTAGAACAAACAGATGAAAAAGTAGCCTTCACACGTTATGCCGATGATGTGATACTACACTGTAATACAAAAGCACACGCAGAACAAATACTACAATTAGTACATCAAAGAATGGAATCGGTAGGGTTGGAATTACATCCCAAGAAGACAAAGATAGTCTACTGCCGAGACAACAGAAGAAGAGAAAAGTACCCAATAGTCAAATTTGATTTTCTGGGTTATTCTTTTCAGCCAAGAACAGCCTATTCTAAGAAAAAGCTGTTTTTAGGATATGATTGTGCTATAAGTATAAGTTCAAGAAAACGAATCGCTGATAAGCTCGAAGAACTGAAGGTAAGTAAACTAAGTTTTAAAAGCATAGTAGGAATTGCTCAATACCTTAATCCAATAATTAGAGGGTGGGTGTATTACTATGGAAAGTTTAAAATGTATAAACTTACAAAAGTTTTTATGTTGTTGAGTAAACGATTGGTTTGGTGGGCAAGGAAAAGGTACAAGCGATATAAAACCAGTATCAGAAAAGCATACAAGTGGTTGGAGAATGTAAGGAAACAATATCCTACATTGTTCTACCATTGGAACTTTTCTCAGATAAACATTATTGCTTAGATTTGTACAACAAGAGCCGTGTGAGGGGAGACTTTCAAGCACGGTTCTGTGAGAGGCTTAGGGTGAAATCCCCTTTGCCTACTCGATCAAACTCGTTAGCCATAAGCAGAAAAAACAATGCGCATAGTTTTAACCATATTGATTGGAATACACGGAATTATCCATTTACTCGGATTTTTTAAAGCTTTTGGCATATCTGAATTTAATGCAATTTCACAACCGATTTCCAGAACATTCGGAATAGTGTGGTTATTGACCTTTGTTTTGTTTGCGATTTGCACAGTTCTATTAATTGCACAATCTAATTATTGGTGGATTATCGGAATTGTGGGAGTAATTCTTTCCCAGATTTTAATTATTAACTATTGGAGTGATGCAAAATTCGGGACAATTTTAAATTTGATAATTCTTATTTCAACAATAATCGCATATTCAACTTTTAGTTTTAAGAAGAATATTAGCAACGAAACAACCAAAATGTTTGAAAATGCAGACACTGCGAATAAAAAAATTCTTTCGGAGCAAATGATTTCAGACTTGCCAAAAATAACCCAAAAATGGTTGCTGAATAACGGAACAATTGGAAATCAACCGATTTATAATGTTTACTTGGAACAAGAATTACAAATGTTGATGAACCCAGAACAAAAAAATTGGAGCAATGCAAAAGCCAAACAATATTTTACTATTGAACCACCTGCATTTAATTGGTCAGTAAACCTAAAAATGAATCCTTTGTTAGAGGTGGTTGGTAGAGACAAATTTGAAAATGGACAAGGAGAAATGACAATTAAGATATTTTCACTTTTTTCAATTGCTAATGCAAAAAATAACAAAAAGGTAAATCAGGCTACATTGCAAAGATATTTGGCTGAAATAGTTTGGTTTCCTGCTTCTGCTTTAAGTCCTTATATTGTTTGGGAGCAAATAGATGATACTTCTGCAAAAGCAACTATGGAATATAACGGAACTAAAGGTTCTGGTGTGTTCCAATTTGATAAAAAGGGAAATTTCGTAAAATTCGTAGCAATGCGTTACAAAGATAGTCAAGATTTAAAACCTACAGAATGGACTGTGACCGCAACCAAAACCGAACTGCGGAATGGAATAAAAATACCCGTTGAATTGAAAGCTGATTGGAAATTGGATAATGGCAATTGGACTTGGTTAAAACTAAAAATAACAGACATAAGATATAATATTCGAAACAATGCCAGTGGCTACTAAGCTGTATATAATTTACACTTAAATTTGATTTAGGACAAACTGAAGAACATTCAAGCTTATAAGAAACCGTTGTGTGTATTACAGGAAATTGTGTCGTCCTGAAATAGGTTGACTAAAAATTAAACACTTTTAGTAAACAATGGA
>DAIQBF010000192.1:0-6291 GCA_036781305.1 Lutibacter sp. | reverse complement strand
TAGAAACAACAGAGAAAACGCATTTGCCGATATTGATGTGCAACTAAAACAACGTCATGATTTAATTCCGCAACTTTTGGGCGCGGTTAAAGGTTATATGGAACACGAAAGAGGCACTTTGGAAGCCGTTACCAATGCAAGATCCAAAGCAATGAATGCCGGAACCATCAATGAAAAAATTGCCGCTGAACAAGAGTTGGGTGCTGCACTAAAAGGATTGAGCATTCAGGTTGAAGCTTATCCGGATTTAAAAGCGAGTCAGAATTTTATGCAATTACAGACAGAAATTTCCGACATCGAAAATAAATTGGCCGCCGTAAGACGTTACTTCAATGCAGCAACAAAAGAACTTAATATTGCCGTTCAAAAATTTCCAAATAATATTTTTGCGAGTATGTTTGGATTTAAAACGGAACCAATGTTTGATTTAGGCGTTGCTGGAAGAGAACAAATGGATGTAGCTCCTGAGGTTAAATTTTAAGCAGTGGCATTTGTTGGAATTCAAACTCAAATAAAGAGAAACAACAGAAAATCTGTTCTTCTATTAATTGCATTTCCATTATTGGTTTTGGCAGCTGTATTTGCTGTGGTTTATTTTACCACTTATGACGAATATGGAAATCCAGCTCCCGACTTGGCATCCGAGATGTTTATTCAGACAGTTCCATTTGTAACTTCCATAGTTTTGGTTTGGTTTCTCATCGCCTATTTTGCCCATGGAAAAATGATTGCCATGGCAACTGGCTCTAAACCACTAGAGCGCAAGGAAAATATGCGAGTTTACAACTTGGTGGAGAATTTATGCATGAGCGTGGGAATGAAAATGCCCAAAATAAATATTATAGAAAGCGATGCTTTAAATGCCTTTGCAAGTGGATTACAGGAAAAAAATTACTCAGTTACATTAACGCGCGGTATTATCGAAAAGCTTGACGATAACGAATTGGAAGGCGTTATTGCGCACGAGCTGATGCATATTCGCAACAAAGATGTGCGATTATTGGTAGTTGCCATCATTTTTGTCGGTATTTTTTCTTTTGTGGTTCAAATTGCTTTCCGCAGTTTTTTATATGGAGGAATGGGCAACAGAAGAAATAATAAAGATTCGGGAAAATTAATGATTGTAATTTTAGCAGTTTCTTTGATTGCGTACTTAATTTCGATGATTTTCAAATTTTCTTTGAGTAGAAAAAGGGAATATATGGCCGATAGCGGTGCCGCGGAAATGACCAGAAAACCTTGGGCATTGGCTTCCGCATTGAAAAAAATATCAGGCAATCACCACGTTGCAGAAGTGAAATCGGAAGAAGTGCAGCAAATGTTTATTGAAAATACGCCACAAGACACTTCAGCAAATTTATTTGGCGGTTTAAAGGGCTTATTTTCAACCCATCCGCCTATTGAAAAACGCATTCAGTTTTTAGAGCAGTTTTAATTCGATAATTTATTTAAAGGAATTTAAATCTTTCTTAATTTTATACTTTAAATCGGGGCTTTCAAAAATGTATATTTTTGAAAGCCCCGACCGTGTTTCTTACTCTTTTATATTTTCTAAATCGAGCAGAAAAGCATAGAATAATGCGGTTCGTTTGTATTTCTCAAAACGTCCGGATGCACCACCATGGCCGGTTTCCATATTGCAATCCATAATAAGAAGGTTGTTATCGGTTTTCATGGCACGAAGCTTTGCAACCCATTTTGCCGGTTCCCAATATTGTACCTGACTATCCCAGTAACCAGTAGTTACCAATATATTTGGATAGGCTTTTGCTTCAACATTATCATAAGGGGAATAGGATTTCATATAATCGTAATATTCTTTGTCCTTCGGATTTCCCCATTCATCAAACTCAAAAGTAGTTAATGGAATGGTTTCATCCAACATGGTAGAAACAACATCCACAAAAGGAACTGCTGCAATTACGCCATTCCATAATGTTGGTTTCATATTTACAATTGCGCCCATTAACAAACCTCCAGCGCTTCCTCCAAAGGCATATAGGTGTTTACTGCTGGTAAATCCTTCATTTACTAAAAACTCTCCTGCATCAATAAAATCGGTAAATGTATTTTTCTTTTTCAATAATTTTCCGTTTTCATACCAATCTCTCCCCATTTCCTGTCCGCCTCTTATATGTGCAATTGCATAGATAAAACCCCTGTCCAATAAACTCAATCTGCCTGAATCAAAAGTTGGTTCTGTGCTGTAACCATAAGAGCCATAAGAATATAGCAATAAAGGATTTTCAGCACTTTTTTCAACACCTTTTTTGAAGACCAATGATATTGGAATTTTTGTACCGTCTTTTGCGGTAGCATACAAGCGCTCTGAAGTATAATTATCAGATGAAAAACTGGCATCTAAAACTTCATCTTGTTTAAGCAATACTTGTTCTTTCGTATTCATATTGTATTCATAAGTGCTATTTGGCGTAGTAAGAGATGAATAATTATAGCGTAAAAGATCGGTATCAAAATCTAAATTACCTCTTGTGTAAGCGGAATAAGCGGGATCATTAAACTTTATATAATGCTCATCGCCATCCCATTTCATAACACGGATTGTCTGTAAACCGTTCAACCTTTCCTCAATTACTAAGAAATCTTTAAAAAGGTCAAAATCTTCTAAAAAAACAGCTTCTCTATGTGGAATTACATCCGTCCAATTTTCTTTGGAAGTTGCTTTAATAGGTGTTTTTACCAATTTAAAATTTTTGGCATTTAAATTGGTTCTAATGTAAAAATAATCACCGAAATGATCGGGCTGATATTCTAAATTTCGCTCTCTTGGCTGAATAATTTTCCATTCTCCATCAGGTGTATTTGCATCTAAATATCGGTATTCAGAAGAAAGCGTCTGGGAGCTTTCGATCATTAAATATGCTTTGGATTTAGACTTAAAAACACCACAGCTAAAAGTTTCGTCCTTTTCTTCATAAACAAGAACGTCTGCAGACTGGTCTGTGCCTAATAAATGTTTGTAAATTTTATTTGTGCGAAGCGTTTCGGGATCTTTGGTTGTATAAAAAATGGTTTTATTATCATTTGCCCATGTTGCACTTCCGCTGGTATTGCTTAATTTGTCCGTTAATGTTTCACCCGTTTCTAAATTTTTAAAATAAATAGTATAGCTGCGTCTTGAAACAGTATCAATACCATAAGCCATTAATTTGTTGTTTGGGCTTACAGCTTGACCTCCGATACCAAAATAGGCGTGTCCTTTGGCCATTTCCGGACCGTTAATCATAATTTTTTCCGTACCATCGCCATCAATTTTTTTTCTGCAATACAAAGCGTAATCTCCACCTTCTTCAAAACGAATATAGTAAGAATATCCATTGTCATTCACAGGAACAGATTGATCGTCTTTTTTTATGCGACTTGTAATTTCATCGTATAATTTTTTTTGTAATGGTTCTGTATGTTTCATTACTTTATTTAAATAGTCATTTTCTGCATTTAAATAATCCAATACATCTTGAGTTTGCTGGTCTGGTGTTTTTGCATTTTTTTGTTCGTCACTTAAGCGCATCCAAAAATAATCGTCAATTCTGGTGTCTCCATGAATGGTTAATGATTTTGGGATTTTTTTTGCAATAGGAGCATCAATTAAAAGATGTGCTGGTTTATCTTCTTTACACGAAGTAAAAATTAAAAATAAGGCGACAATAAAATAAAAGGTTTTTTTCATGATTGTTGTTTGATTAGTAAATAAGGGACTTTTTGTTATTTTCGATTTATAAGGAATTCCAAGTAGTGACATTTTTAATTTGTCTGATTCAGCTAAGTTAAAGAATATATTTAAAATCTTAATAAAAACTTAAAAATCGCTATAAATTTAGAATGTATTTAATTGTGAGATTTTAAATAAAAAAAATCTCGCCGAAAATCAACGAGTTCTTTAATCCAATCGAAAAAGAGAAACCGTAACTGTTTTGAAAATTGTTAAAATGAAAAAAAGTCAAGAAATCAGAACTCTTTTTGAGGAATTGCCTTTACGGGCACAGCGATAATTGCTGGAGGATTTGTTGATGGAACAGGAACTCCAAGGAAAAGTATTGGATTCTGGGATAATGTAGTGTTTCCTTTTAAATCGACTTTTTTTGATGATGGCTATATTTTTTGTGCTTTTATTTTTTACCACTGCCTGTAAGCGTAATCACTATACCACTTTCTACATTAATCCATAAGTAATTAAAAAAGGATTTGGTTTTCTCTCGCTCCGCTTGTATATTTCCATGACGAAATCCTTCAGCATCGGTTTTAGAGCCATCGTTCACAAAAATATTTCCTATGGCGGTTAAAATTTTATTTATTTTAAAACTATTTTTACGTAATATTTTAAATTTAAAATCTTCATATTTCATTTTCATTTCTCCTTGAGATTCATTTGTATCGCCATAAAACGTAAAATACATTTGCTGTAGTCTTCCCTCAACAAGTATGTTTGAATTTGGTTTAAAAAATGGATTTAAAATTTCCGCCGGTAAATTATTTATTGATCCTGATACTATAAAAGCATCAGATGTGTTATTTACATCAAAACTCCAATTTAGTTCCAAGGGTGCTTTTCCCATAAGCTCTGAACGGATTTTTATTTCTGTTTTTTTTGCATTTTCGTGGTTGGTTATATGGTTTATAGTGGCATCAACCTTATTAAAAAACAACTTGCCCGCTTTATTGCCTGGTTCCACCAATTCTGCATAGGAAATGTAACCATTTTTTATTTCTGTTTGGTCTATGGCCAAATTAAAGTTTAAATTTCTTAAAAATTCGCTATATAGTGGTTTAATGGTTAAATCATCGGGCAATAATTTGTTCCTATAAATTTCTAGATTTGGCGCTACTATTTCTGCTGAGGTTATTGCTATACCAAGGCGGTTTTTGACAAAATTAAAATCGAAGTTATTTAAAATAATTTTTGGAATATTTAAATTAATATAATCGCGCTCTTTGCTTAAATGTGCGGAAAATTCATTTTTATCATATTTAGGCATAATTTGTAAATTCTCTATTTGCATCACTTCTTTATTGGCGTTTATACGGTTTATTTTAAAGGTTTCATAATCGTTATTGCCTAAAATTATATTTTCTGCTTTAAGTTTATAGCTATTATAATTTAGCGGTATTTGCCCGCCCGAACGCAGATTTATTTCGCCTGCTAAAACAGTTAGTTGATATGATGAAACAGAAAGTTTAATGCTATCTGCACTTTGTTTCATAATATTAATACTTCCGTCAGTAATATTTAATTCATTAAATTTTACGGTTTTAATTCCTTTCCTCTTGGTTTTGGTTTCCAATTTCTTTGAGGCAATCTGTTTGTAAGGATAATAATTAAGCTTAGGATTTTTTAATAGGATGTTTTTTATTGAGAGCGTTTCATTAAACAGGAAATCCCAATAACCAATACCATTTAATTGAAGGGTTTCTAATTTTAAGTAGGTATGATTTTGAAGGGTGTCTTTATTTTTAATTTTAAAAGAGGTATTGTGTAAAACAACATTGCCACGCAACATGTTAATATCTAAATCGGAATATATTAGCGCAAAGTGTGAAGGCATTTTTTGCGTTAAAAAGTTCTCTACATAATTTTTAGCCACCCATTGCAATAAAAAAAATCCAAGCGTAAAAAAGAATACTAAAAACAGTAAAATCTTAATATTTTTATTCGTTTTGTTGGTCATAAAATTTTTATTAAGCTGGATTTTATTAATTTGTTGTAGCTATAACAAACTCATTGAGCTCAATTTTAGACCACTTATGCATTGCTCCGGTATTATTTTTCTTCGCAGTATTTAGAAGTTTGCCCTCTAATAATTCTCTAAACATTTAAAAATCAATAACATTACAGATTTTTATCTAACGGAATACCAATTTCCGATAATTTTTCAGCAAAAAATTGCTCGTCAAACAATAATTTCTTTCCTATCGATTTGTATTAGCCGATTATTCATATTTTATCAGTTCCTTTGGATCCGCAACCTTTTTAAAAAACCTTTATTTTAAAGGGGGTTAGGAGGGGAGAAGTTTTAACTGACCTCGAATTAGCCCCTTTTTATTTAGTTGATTTTATGTTCATTTGTGATTGATATTCAATAAGTTAAGTCAAATTTAGTATTTTTTTACAAGAAAAACAACAAGTGATTTTGATAAATTTTAGACAAATGGCCTAAAAATTTTTCTTCTATTTATAAATAATTGTATATTTTTTTTTGAGGACTTCTATATAATTTTTTTGAGGTCGGTATTTAACCACATATTATTTTTCTATGGGTAATATTATCTGCC
>DAIQBF010000191.1:0-6368 GCA_036781305.1 Lutibacter sp. | reverse complement strand
GAAGAAAAATTTTGATGGTAAAACAAGATAAATGAAGGATAATCTGAAGAAGAAGTATTTATTTTATGGAGTGGATATGAAATGTATTTTTGGCCAAATCGGATAGAAGCTACTGTTTGAAACGTATATACTGAATGTTCTTCAAAAGAAGGAATTCCGTGATTGTTTTCATTTAAAGGATCGTTTGAAGTGTATATCTTTTGTTTGTCATTCAACACTACATAATCTGTTGTATTTACTAGCGGAGAACGTTTTTCATAAGCCAATGAACTTTGCATTCTAATACCATTTGTCAACTCATCGGAAAATAGAATTTGGACAAAACTTTTATCATAAAATTTGGCATAATTATCCTCAAAAAACAAAGTGCTTACAGAATTTATTAGTGGAGAAATAGGTTCATCTTCATTAAACTGGCTAATTTTTTTTCCTCCTGAAATTTGTAAATAAGGTTTTGAAATTCCGTTAAATAAATAGCTGGCACTGCCATCAACTCTAAGTTTTTCATCAGAAAGCCCATAGTTAAAATCGGTAAATGCAGAAAAGCCAGCTGCTTTTTCTTTGTCATATATATTATAGGAAATTTTCATTGTTGAATTCCAGCCTTGAACGGTGTTAAACTGGATAGCTGATAAAATAGAAGAGAAATTTAAATTGCTGTTTTTATGTGAATTTTTATAATTATAGCCAAATAAAATAGCGCCTATTTTAAATTTATTGTTTTTTCGGTCAATGGAGTCTAAGTATTTTTCCGATTTCTTAAGAATTTGAATACTGTCTTTTATTTTATAATCATTGGTTTCTTCAGCGGTTAATATAATTGGTCTGGTTGCATCCCAGAAAAGCGAATCTTTTTTGTTGGAGTTTTCAACAAATGACAATATTTCATTGGTAAACTCTTTTTCTTTAAACTGTGGATTAAAATTGTAATTGCTGTAAGCAGTGCTAAATTGTCCGTCGATATTCACACCAAACATTCCAAATTTAAAGTAGATCTGTTGAGAAATCATTGGCCAATATTGTTCTTTTTCAGCATAAGAATAACTGTGTTTTAGATTCAATTTGTCAATCATCGGTTGTCCCATTTGTGTTCCTAAAACCGTTAAATTTATACCGTAAATCGCCCAATCATCTTCAACAATATAAATAATGCCAGAAAAAGCATTGTCTGTTTTTCGTTTTGGAATTACTTCAATTTTATTAATTAAATGTGTTCCTTCATAAAATGTTCCAATCAATTTATATGTGTAATAATTGAAAGCATAAGTTGCAATAGGAGAAATTACTTTGGTCTCTAAATCTATGGTATTTTCGTAAAAATTGAAATTAACTTCAGATGCTTGGTTAAAGCTAAAACCGCTGTTGTTTCCACTCACTTTTGAAGCTAAAATTTGCTCTTTAAATAAATCAGGTTGTTTAAATGATATTTTTGAAACCGTTTCGGATAGATAAATTACGCCACTTCGTGTTGAATCCAATCCACCACCTAAATCGCCAATTTTCTGTCCAAATATTTTTTCGGGAGCGTTCTTTATTCTAAAAATTCCCTTGGAATAAAAATCGCAAGTATAGGCGGTTATTTTGTTCAAATAGCGTTTCCGATTTTCAATGGTATTTCTGATGACGCGATTTGCCGGATTTTCTTTTGAACCAATAACAACTTCATTTAACTGAATGTTTTCTTCTTGTAAAATAATATTCAATTCAAATGGAAAAGTTTCATTGTCTATTGCTTTTTTTACCGTTTGATAGCCCAAATATTGAAAAACAATAGTATTTTTTCCTTTTTTTGTGATGGGAAGCTCGTACAGCCCTTGTTCGTTGGTTGTGGTTCCAATATTTGTATTTTCAAAATAGATACTTACATAAGGCAATGCTTCGTTTTTTGAATTTGTGACAGTGCCTTGCACCTGAGCGATAAGTTGAAATGAAAAGCAATAGATAAATAGGAGTGTAATATTTTTCTTCATAGAAATTAATTTTAAGCTCAAACTTACTTATTTGACGCTAAAACTATTTATAAAGATTTGTTAAATAAATTCTTTGATATCGTTTAAAGTGCTTAAGAAGCTGATAATCTAATTCCTATTGGTTTTTTACCCGCCACTTACCGGCGGAATAATTGCCACCACATCATTTTCTTGCAAAACCAAATCATTTTCGGCATATTCTTCATTTACGGCAATGGCAAAATCTTCTATGTTTTTTAATTTTGAATACTTCTTCAGCAATTCTTTTTTTAATTCACTAATAGTAGCAGCTGATTTCAATTCAAAAAAAACTGAATTTTCTCCAACCAAATCGGTGGCAATGCCAAAAAAGAGCAGTTGAATTTTCATGGATTAAGTTTAATATTTTTACAAAAGTAAATCTTTTCTATTTAATAAAAATCGGATATTATTTAAAACACCTCCAAATAAATAAGATAAGTAATGTTTGGCATAAAACCCGCATTTATATTCGTTAAATTGAGGATTAAATAGATAGTTAATAGATTAGAAAAAAAAGAAGATTAATTTAAATCCCGCAATTGCGGGATTTTTCTTGATAAAATTATTAAGAGAAATGACAAAATTTATTGTTTAAATTAGTGGTCCTAAAAAAAAATCATAAATCAAAAAACGCAATACTTTTTAAAACTTTCTTCTGAAGGAAACCCAAGAGAAGCATTTAAGCTTTATGCCAGTCAATATTTTAAGCACTACAATGTTAATTTCTACATGGAATTCGATTAAATTTCAACAATAACTGGTCATTTATTTCACATAAATTCTGTTGCCCTGCAAATATTCGGAAGGTCTTTTTCCTAAAATCTTTAAAAAAGTATTGCTGAAGGTGGGCAAACTGCTGTAACCAACCATCAAGGCAATTTCGCCGATGGTGTATTTCTTTTCAAGCACATATTCCAGCGCTTTAAACATTCTAAGCAAGGTGTAATAATGAATAAAAGTCATTTTTACGTCACTTTTAAACAACCTGTGAAGCGAGCTTTCACTCATGGCTAAATTAGAAGCAATTTCTGTCAAAGAAATATTTTTATCTAAATTGTCTTTTATATATACAAGGGTTTTTTCCAATCTGGGATCTTTCGGACGCGGAAGTGTCAACATTAATGGGCTGGTTGAAATTTGAGCCAACAACACCTTAAAAGCGGTTACTACCGGAAATCTTTTTTCGTCATTTTCAAAAATATCGCCATTCCATTTCTGAGTATAACATAACAATTGCCACAACAATTCATTCACTGGGTAAATTCCTACGTTCTTATAAAACGCTGCATTGGTTTTTTCCACAGGGAAATATAAGTTGCGCATAATTACTTCAGGCTTACTTGGATAAATGGCATGTTCAACATCGGGAGGAATCCACATATAATGTCTGGCGGGCAAAAAGTGTGTTTTCGTACCTGTTTTTATGTAAACAATTCCACCTTCTGTATAAATAAATTGTCCTTTTTTATGAGAATGCGTATCAATAAAAACCTCGCCCATCAAATCGTGATGGCAGTATATGCTGTGTGCAATTTTATCGACTTCAGTTAAATAATATTTCTCTTTATGTCCGTTTTTCTTCATTTGGCAGTTTTGAATAAATCATTGACCATTTTAAATATATGGTTATAGTACAGAATTGCTACATTGCAACCCTAAATGAATCGGTTTGCATTTTATTGAGCAAATTAGTGTTAATTTTTTAAATAAATCTTATGAAATGGGTATAATCGTAACAATATATGAATTTCGATGAAGATATGCGAATTTCAAATGACCAATAAAAATAAATAAATATTTACTTATGAAATACAGCAAAGAAGTAAAGATGGAGCGAATTCTTTTCAAGAATTATAAAAATTTAATTTTTTCACATGAAGAAGCCGCGAAATTTATTAAAAACAATTCAATTGTTGGGGTTAGTGGTTTTACAAAGGCCGGAGACAGTAAATCTGTTTTGCCTGCATTTGCAAAGCGTGCAGAAACGGAAGATTTGAAAATTACCCTTTTAAGCGGAGCTTCCCTTGGATATGATACCGATGCGGATTTGGCAAAAAATCATGCCATTTATAAAAGAATGCCTTTTCAGGCCGATCCTACCCTAAGAAAATCGATTAATACAGGTGAGGTGTTGTATGTTGACCAGCATTTAAGCGAAACAGCGGAAATGTTGCACAACCAGCATTTGCCAAAAGTGAATCTGGCCATTATTGAGGCGACTTATATCGATGCAAATGGTTATATAATTCCCACCACATCTGTTGGGAATTCGGCAACTTTTGCAGATTTGGCCGACGAAATTATTATCGAAATAAACGTGTCAATCCCATTGTCTTTTAAAGGAATTCATGATGTATTTATTCCTAAACCATATCCGAACAGAGACATTATTGCAATTACAAATCCTGAGTCCCGAATAGGTACTGAGTATATAAAAATTGATCCGAAAAAAGTAATCGCCGTTGTATTTACTGATCGGCCAGACAGTCCTGCAAAAATCTCGGCACCCGATGAAAATACCACTGCCATTGCCCAGCATATTCTTAATTTTCTGGAAAAAGAAGTGGTAGAAGGAAGGCTGTCCAGTTCTTTATTGCCTATTCAAGTAGGTATCGGAAAAATTGCAAATTCGGTGTTGTCGGGTTTTGTAAACAGTCCTTTTGAAAACTTGACGATGTATTCCGAAGTATTGCAAGACAGCACTTTTGAATTGTTCGATGCAGGAAAAATGGTATTTGCTTCGGCTTCATCCATCACAGTTTCTGAAGAATGTTATAAAAAATTCATTGAAAATTTTAAAGATTATAAAAACAAAATTGTGTTAAGGCCACAAAACATCAGCAATGCAGCTGAAGTAATTAGAAGATTGGGGATTATTGCCATAAACACAGCCATTGAGTTTGATATTTACGGAAATGTGAATTCCACCCATTTGGGCGGAACAAATATGATGAACGGAATTGGAGGATCTGGGGATTTTGCCAGAAGCGCCTACTTAAGCATTTTTGTTTGTCCGTCGTCATCCAAAAACGACACCATTTCCCACGTAGTTCCAATGGTTTCACACCATGACCATACAGAACATGACGTTGATATATTGGTGACGGAACAAGGATTGGCCGATTTAAGAGGTTTGGCTCCTAAAGAACGCGCGCAAGTAATTATCGACAATTGCATGCACCCGGAATATAAAGAGCAAATGCAAGATTATGTTGAAGAAGCCCTAAAACGTGGAGGCCAAACGCCACACGTTATGGAAAAAGCATTTAGCTGGCATCTTGATTTAAAAACTCAAGGCACCATGAAAAAATTGGTTGAAGTAGCATTATAATAATTTGGTTAATATATAGTGAATGTAAGAAGCTCCTTTTTAAGGAGCTTTTTAATTAAAATAAATTTACAACCCTCCCGGAAAATCGCCCAGATTTACGAAAATTCCACATCTGAAACCAACAACCTTCCAAATAAAAAGCTTGGTTAAAATAATTTTTTTTGACGCTCTTTTCAAAAATAAAATGCCCCAAAAAACCCTGTTTTATGGGCTGCGATTTTCATTTATTTTGAAACTATGATAAATGTTAGCTTTCCTTTAAGTCAATTGTCGTTAACTTTGTAGCTTAAGTTTTATTAAAATATATAAAATTATGAGCGATTCTAAAAAACAGAGCGAAGCTTTATTATATCACCAATACCCGAGTCCGGGCAAAATTCAAGTAGTCCCAACAAAAAAACATGCAACGCAACGCGATTTGTCGTTGGCGTATTCACCGGGGGTGGCGGAACCGTGTTTGGCCATAGAAAAAAATCCGGATGACGTATATAAATACACCGCAAAAGGGAATTTAGTTGCCGTTATTTCTAATGGTACTGCAGTTTTAGGATTGGGAGACATTGGTGCTATGGCAGGAAAACCAGTGATGGAAGGAAAAGGATTGTTGTTTAAAATATTTGCCGATATCGATGTTTTTGATATTGAAGTAGATACACACGATATTGAAAAATTTATTGAAACCGTAAAAAATATTTCAGTCACTTTTGGAGGCATTAATCTGGAAGATATTAAAGCACCAGAAGCTTTCGAAATAGAGCGCAGGTTAATAGAAGAATTAGACATTCCTGTAATGCACGACGATCAGCACGGAACGGCAATTATTTCTGCTGCGGCATTAAAAAATGCAGTTGAAATAACAGGAAAAGACCTTTCAAAAGTTAAAATAGTGGTGAGTGGCGCAGGTGCTGCCGCCATTTCTTGTTCAAGATTGTATTTGGCAATTGGAGCATCAAGAAAAAATTTGGTGATGTGCGACAGTAAAGGGGTTATCAGAAAAGATGCCGGGAATTTAAATGCCCAAAAAGCTGAATTTGCCACCGACATGG
>DAIQBF010000190.1:0-6408 GCA_036781305.1 Lutibacter sp. | reverse complement strand
ATCACCATTTTTTTGCGATTAACGTGGATTAACAAGTATATCGTGGCAGAAATCATACAGAATTATTTGAGTGGGACCGACCAGGTTTTAACGCAGGATCAACTTATCGCCTTAGCAAAAAAGATAAGACAACCCATGTGGGACTGGCACATTTACCTTGGTTATGTATTAGTTGGATTATTTAGTATTCGTTTCATACTTCCTGCATTTGGGCATATGCGAATCCAAAATCCCCTTACAAAAAACCTATCTCTAAAGGAGCGATTCCAAAAATGGGCATATATCATTTTTTATATCTGTGTTGTCGTTTCGTTAGTTACTGGACTTATAATAGAATTGGGTCCAAAAGAATTAAAAAAGCCAATGGAGGAAATCCATGTACTCGGTATTTATTACTTGATTGGATTTATTGTAATCCATGTGGCTGGTGTAATTATAGCGGAATTTTCAAATCAAAAAGGAATAATTTCGAGAATAGTAAGTGGCACTAAAAAGGAAGATTAAATAAGCCCGAAAGCACGGCAGGAAAAAGAAAAAAGACGAAAGAAAAAAGACGAAAGACTTCCCAGCCGGCAGGCAGGTCCTATGTTATATTGTGAAGTATTGGAACTTTTAAACTAATTGAAACACATACCATGAATTACCAAATCAAAGCGTCATCCACTTCAAATCAGGATGCTGTTATTCATATTAAGCAGTCTGATATAGATTTTGGAACTACTTCAAAAACTGCTGAAACGCTGCCAAATCCGGCCGAATTATACTTGGGTGCTTTTGCAGCCTGTATGTTGAAAAATGTGGAACGCTTTTCTGGGATGATGAAATTTTCCTATACTAAAGCCACTGTTGAAGTGAATGCCACACGTCTTGAAAATCCGCCGCGAATGGACAGTATAATTTACGATTTAACAATTTACAGCAACGATAAAAAGCTTAATACAGACTTACTTAAAAAGAACATTGAAAAGTATGGCACTATCTACAATACCGTAAAACTATCTTGTTCTATTTCAGGCGCAATAAACAACATTGACAATATTTGATTGGCTACAACAAATAACAGATTGGTTGCTACTAAACGTATAATTATAAATGACCATAAAATACAAGCAACCTTAAAACAAAAATACGGCCGAATAGTATTTGATAAATTTTAAGCCAATCTTAAGAAATACCAAATCTTAACTTAATTAAAAATTACAACTTTTGTAAGACATTTTAGTATTGAATGTTTTAAATGTCTAATCCCTTAACGATAAAAAAGATGAAAAAGATAAAGAAAGTTTTAAAAGTAATTTTAGCAATTGTAATTATTGCTTTTATTGCAATTCAATTTACAAGACCCGCAAAAAATGCAGGTGAAGAAATTGCGGCAAACCAAATTACAGCGAAGTATCGAGTCCCTAAAGAGGTTCAGCAAATCCTGAAAGTTTCCTGTTATGATTGCCATAGCAATACAACCCATTATCCTTGGTATTCCAATATTCAACCCGTTGCCTGGTGGCTTGATGATCACATTGTAGAAGGTAAGGAGGAATTGAATTTTTCTACTTTTATGAATTATCCTGTCTGGAGGCAATATAAAAAATTCAAAGAAATAGGAAAAGAAGTAAAAGAAGGCGATATGCCAATGTCTTCCTACACATTAGTGCATCGCGATGCAGTAATGAGCGCCGATCAAAAATTGACAATACAAAACTGGGTGGCAAATTCAATGAAAGATATGGAAGCGCAATATCCGGCAAATAGTTTGGCAAAACCTAAATAGGGTTTCAGGTTTCCCTCCTACGGCGGGCAAGCAGATTTCAGGTTTCAGGTTTCCCTCCTACGGCGGGCAAGCAGATTTCAGGTTAAAATATATTATTTGGAGGTAGTTGCAGGTCAAAATGGATAATGAACATTGAACATTGAATATTGAAAATTGAATATTTTTAAATAATATGGATGGGCATGAGTGGGATGCTCGAGCACGTGTAAACAGGAGCGCGACTTCAAATCATTTTTCCTATTAATTTAAAACCAATCTAATCAAATTGTAACTTAATTAAAAATTGTAACTTTTCCACTATGAGAATTTTAATCGTAGAAGATGAACCCGGTATATACAATTTCCTCAAACAAGGCTTGGAAGAGGAGTCCTATGCCGTGGATGTTGCGGAGGAAGGGAAGAAAGGCCTTCAATTGGCCCTTTCGGGAGAGTATGATTTGTTGCTGTTGGATTGGATGGTGCCCGGAATGAGCGGTGTCGAAATATGTCGTCAGTTCAGAAAGGAGTTTAAGGATACGCCTGTAATTTTTTTAACGGCAAAGGACACGGTTGATGAAACCATCTTCGGACTTCAAGCTGGCGCTAACGATTATATAAAAAAGCCTTTTCACTTTGAAGAACTTTTAGAGCGAATCAAAGTGCAACTACGTCCCAAATCTGGGGAGCATTCCATATTTAAACTTGGAAACATTTCCCTGAACACCACAACGCATCAAGTTTTTAAGGCTGAGGAGGAAATCAATCTAACGCAAAAAGAATTTGCGCTGCTGGAATATCTAATCCGCAACAAGGGGAAAGTCTGCCGTAGGTCCCGTATCATTGAAAGTGTTTGGGACATCCACTTTGAATACAACACTGGGGTTATTGACGTATATATTAATGCCCTCCGCAAAAAATTAAAGCTGGGGGAAGATGAAAACTATATTCAAACCGTTCGCGGGGTGGGCTATGTAGCAAAGGAAGTATGAACTTAAGTTTTAGAAATAGAATTGCATTGCATTATATGATAGCCACTGCCGCGATTATGGCTGTGGTCTTTACAGCTGTTTATTTTGTAGTGCAGGGAACGGTGTATCAAAATCTGGATAACGACCTTTCTTTTGAAGCTGAGAAGCATACTGGAGAAATTAAAATTGTGGGAGATAGCGTAAAAATAAAAAATAAAAAAGGATGGGAACAAAGAGAACATCGGGAAGTTCAAGTAAATCCTGTCTTTATTCAAATACTGAATAAAGATGGCATATTTATGGACAAATCGCCCAACCTTAAGGAACAAGTCCTCACTTTTAACCCACAACAAAATTACGGTGGCCATTTTAACGAGACACTGAACGGGAAAGCCATCAGGCAAGTACAAGTGCCTATCGAGAAAAATGGCAAAATCAAGGGCTTTATACTTGCTGCAATGTCCATGGAAGCTTCCAAGATGGTATTGCTCAACCTGCGGAATGTTTTGATCGTTTCATATCTATTGCTATTAGTGGGATTGTATTTCATCTCACGTTACTTGGCGGGAAGGGGTATCATTCCTGTAAAAGTTATAACCGAAACAACAAAGCGGATTACAAAAAACAATTTGAATGAAAGGGTGATTTTGCCCCAAAACAAAGATGAACTCTACGAATTGTCCTCGGGTATCAACCAGTTACTGCAGCGTATTGAAAATGCCATTGAACGTGAACGGCAATTTACCTCAGACGCTTCCCATGAACTGCGCACCCCCTTAGCAGCCTTAAAGGGCACCCTTGAGGTACTGATTCGAAAACCGAGGGAGCGGGCGGAATATGAGGAGAAAATCAAATTCAGTCTTGCGGAAATAGACCGAATTACTGCCACCTTGGAACAACTATTATTTCTGGCAAGGTTAGATGCCAACCCAAAAACAGCAGACCAATCCTTAGTTTCTTTACCCACTGTAATAGACGAAATTCTTTCAAGGCACAAAAAAAGTATCTCCCAAAAAAAACTCACAATAGACTCTTACAATGAACTTACCTTAGAAAGTTTGGTGCCACAATACTACACCAACCTGATTTTGGACAACATTATCGGCAATGCCATAAAATATTCCAAGGAGGCTACCACCATACATATTGGAGTCGTTCTTCAGGATTCAAAAGTTGTTTGCAAGGTTCAGGATGAAGGGATAGGCATCAAAAAAGAGGATTTGAACAACTTGTTCAACCACTTTTTCAGGTCTGATGCCCTAAACCACAAAAGCATTTCAGGAAACGGTTTGGGGCTTTCCATAGCCAAAAAGGCTGCCGATGCAATAAATGCCGAAATTAATATAGAAAGTGAATACGGTATAGGAACAACTATAACCATTAAATTTAATGATTTTCTGGAAAATTACCTAACAATCTAAATATGACATAGGACGAAAGGACATAAGGCGTATGACTTTATTAACTTTCATAAAGAGAGGTCATTTCATTACTATTTAGTCTTATGTCCTACGTCTTACCGTCCTACGTCTTTTTTTTAATAACCGGATACGCATTTTATACTCTTAAGCCAATCTTAAGAAACCGCTTAGAATTTCCTTAGATACTCCATATACTTTTGAGGTATTACAAATCAATGCAATTGGACATGTATTGATTATAAAATAAGGCTCTTGTTAAATTGAGCGTTGATATTTAATTTCAAATCCATATTTCGAAGGTTTCAAGTTGGTTCGAACGTAGAAAATCCAATTATTCCCTTTAGGGTTAGGGTAAAAATAATTGAATTTTCGGCCCTTTGCTCTTTCCCCATCCCTAAAGGGTGGCAAAGTGTCGAAAATTAGATATTTCAATCATAATAGCCAGTTTAAACTAGAGCCTAAAATAAATAAAATCAAAATGATTGTCCGGAAAATCACCTAACGTTCTATTATGACATAGGACAAAAAGACATAAGCCGTAGGACCATCCCAGTTCTCACTAAAAGAATGAGTTCAAAAATATTTTGTCTTATGTCCTACGTCTTAAAGTCTTAAGTCCATTTTAGGTTTCTTAACGGATTAGCATTTAAACCAATTTAAAATTATGTCAAAAGATAACAGCATAAAGGAATTATTGAGCCAAATGTTGGCCTCAAAAAAAGTATTGGCTTGTTTTTTAGCAGTGGTAATACCTGCCTTGCTATTTTACGTTGTCTCCATACTCACGTTAAAGTCCCAGGGATTTGGATTTGTTGAAATACTCAGGGATCCCGCACAGCAAAGTGGCGAATCGAGTTTTTTAGGGTTTTTGTCTAACATTGGTGTGTTTTTGTGGATTAGCGCAACAGCACTCAGCTTCTTTTTTGTTTTTTTTAAAACCATTTTGAAAAATAAAAGGCACAAAGAATTCCTCTTTTTAATTGGTTCCCTCTCCTTTTTGCTTGCAATAGACGATTTTTTCATGATTCACGATCGTTATATAGAACAGAAAATAGTTTACCTTATTTATGCAATTTTCATAGGGTTTATTTTTATGCGCCATTTGAAAACGATAATCAGGATTGACGGGTTTGCATTTCTACTTGCGGGTTCTTTTCTTGCGCTGTCAGTCTTTTGCGATTTAATAGAGGATAAAACGCCTTTTACTTACGAACAAGTACAAGTTGTGGAAGAAGGATTTAAATTTGTTGGAGCGGCAATCTGGCTTTACTTTGTAAGTCGTTTAGCAACTTTCTTTTTAACATCTACCGATTGACTGTTGAATGCTGTAGTCGACGTTTAATGGTTGCTTGGTGAAAGCCCTGAACGATGTCCGGGGCTTTCGTTTTTTGTGGTTTTTCCAGAGCACTACTCTTAAGCCAATCTTAAGAAACCGCTTAGAAATTTCTTAGATACCCCATATACTTTTGAGGTATTACAAATAAAATGGATTCACTCAATGTAACAACCTAAATATAAAAATAATGAACGACGTACATTTACATCTAATAGTAACCCATCTTCCCATTGTGGGGGTATTGATTGGATTTTTGATCTTACTCACAGGGTATGTCACAAAGAGCCCTCAAGTAAAGGCAACGGCTTTGGGTATTTTCATTTTTAGTGCCCTAACGACTATTCTTGCTTTTTATACAGGCGAAGGGGCAGAGGATATCGTAGAGAAACTGCCAGGGGTCAGTGAAACCCTTATCCATACCCACGAGGAATTGGCAGAACTTTTTTATACGATGATGTTGGTTCTGGGAGGTGCTTCCCTTGTAACCTTGTTTATTCAATACAAGAAATCCGCTTTCGCTAAATACGGTTTTCTCGCAGTACTGCTCCTGTCTATAAGCAATATAGTTATTTCCAAATATGTGGGTACAAGTGGGGGTGAAATAATCCATACCGAGATCAGGGGCGGTGCTGACAATTTAATTCAATTGGATTCCCATCACGACAATGATGATGACGATTAAATGTGCGTCCCTGATACAGCTTGACCACTTTAAAAGCGAAAAACATAAAAGGAAATTCAAGAAGCCTTAGGAAGTTTACCTCTTTGGATTTTATTGTGATAGTAGTATTACAGTAGGGGTTTAGTAGGGAAACACTAAAAAACAATCTTACACCCGATCAAAAGGACAAAGAAAACATAAAGCGATTTGCCGAGTATCTAATTTAGTCCTATTCTAAAAGCTTGTAGCTTCAATTTCTCCCGATAACTATCGGC
>DAIQBF010000189.1:0-6458 GCA_036781305.1 Lutibacter sp. | reverse complement strand
TTCCATTTTTTGAATTGGGAAATACAGCACCACGGCTTTTTTTATCCACTCGTTTACCAGCCATCCATTTTCTGAGGGTTCCGCAACCCTTATTGCGCCGTTATCCAACAAATCTACCACTTCGCGAATGGCGTTTTGGGTAATTTTTTCTTTTAACAATTCCCTGTTTTCCCAAGCGCGCGCTACGATTTCTTTTAGTGCCTTCATTTCTTTATTTTTCTGATTGGCACAAATATATTGCTTTAAAAAAAAATTATCGTTCAAAATACCTAAATTTGCACATAATTATTAATTATGTTAACATTTTGGCGCGGATTTTAGCTTTAGATTACGGTGAAAAAAGAACAGGAATCGCCATAACGGATGAATTGCAAATCATTGCTTCCGGGTTAACTACTGTTGAAACCAAAAATATTTTCTCCTTTTTAACCGCGTATTTAAAAAAAGAAAAGGTTGAACTATTCCTGGTTGGCGAACCCAAACAAATGAACAATGCCGAAAGTGAAAGTGAACAATTTATCAAGCCATTTGTCGAAAAATTAAGGTTAACTTTCCCAAAAATCCCCATAAAACGCATAGATGAACGATTTACTTCAAAAATGGCTTTCCAATCTATGATCGAAAGCGGTTTGAAGAAAAAGCAACGGCAAAACAAATCACTTATCGATGAAATTAGCGCAACCATCATCTTACAGACTTATCTTTATCAGAAATAGTGAACACCAAAGATTTTATTATTACTTAAATCTTTTGTAATTTTGCAATCCAAAAAAAGAATATGATTTTACCAATTATTGCCTATGGCGATCCCATTTTAAGAAAAATAGGCGTTGATATTGACACAACGTATCCAAATTTGGAAGAACTCATTGAAAATATGAAAGAAACTATGATAAATGCCCGTGGTGTTGGGTTGGCAGCGCCACAAATAGGCCAAGCAATCAGACTTTTTATTGTGGACACCTCTCCTTTTGGGGAAGATGAAGAATTAAGTGATAAAGAGCGCGCGTATTTGGGCAGTTTTAAAAAAGTATTTATCAACGCCAAGATTATTCAAGAGGAAGGTAATGATTGGGCTTTTAATGAAGGATGCCTAAGTATTCCTGGCATTACCGAAGATGTTTTCAGACAAGAAAAAATTACGATTGAATATTTTGATGAGAATTTCGAAAAACATATTGAAGTGATTGAAGGCATGGCGGCACGAGTGGTACAACATGAATATGACCATATTGAAGGCGTTTTATTTATAGATAAAATTGCATCGCTAACTAAAAGACTGATTAAGAAGAAATTAGAAAATATTTCAAAAGGGCTGGTAAACACTGATTACAAAATGAAATATCCTTTGTTGAAAAAAAGATAAAGCCCCCTAACCCCCGAAGGGGGAATTTAAAGGTGAAATAAAATTGGAAATAAATTTCAAAAAAAATTTCAAAAAACACACAAATAAAGAGTTAAACGATTAAATAAAAAAAATGGAATTAAAAGACATTGTAGCTATCAACGGAAAACCGGGATTGTATGAGATTAAAGCACAATCTAAAGGCGGAATCATCGTAGAATCATTAATTGACTCTAAAAGAATCCCCATTACCGTAACACACAATATTAGTGCCTTGAATGAAATTGCCATTTACACTTATGAAGAAGAAATTCCGTTACGTATTGTTTTAAAATCGATTGGAGAAAAAGAAAACGGAAAAGAAGCGTTGAGCCATAAAGAAAGCAGTAAAGCTTTAACTTCTTTCTTTAGAGAAGTTTTACCAAATTTTGATGAAGAGCGCGTTTATACCTCAAATATTAAAAAAATAGTACAGTGGTATAATTTATTGGCTTCAAAAAATTTCGATTTCGCTGCCATTAAAGAAGTGGAAGAGGAAACTAAAGAATCTTAAATGATGAATACGCGGGAACAACAACTCAGTGCTTTTGGCCGATTGCTGGACATTATGGACGAATTGCGTTTGAAATGTCCGTGGGATAAAAAACAAACTTTCGAATCGCTTCGACACCTAACCATTGAGGAAACTTATGAATTGGGTGATGCCATTTTAGATAATGACCTTCAGGAAATTAAAAAAGAACTGGGCGATTTGATGCTTCACTTGGTTTTTTATGCGAAAATTGGTTCTGAAACCAACGATTTCGATATTGCCGATGTTGCCAATGCCATTTGCGAAAAACTAATTCACCGCCATCCACATATTTATAGTGATATAGTTGTGAAAAATGAGGAAGATGTAAAACAAAACTGGGAAAAGTTAAAACTGAAGGAAGGAAAAAATTCCGTATTGGAAGGGGTTCCAAAAGCCCTTCCCGCTATGGTAAAAGCGAGCAGAATTCAGGAAAAAGTTGCCGGAGTTGGATTTGACTGGGAAAAACCCGGACAAGTTTGGGAAAAAGTTCAGGAAGAACTCAATGAATTAAATGCTGAACTGCTTAAAGGAAATACCGATGCCATAGAATCAGAATTTGGAGATGTGTTGTTTTCTATGATTAATTATGCGCGTTTTATTAAGGTAAATCCGGAAAATGCCTTGGAACGCACCAATAAAAAATTTATCGACCGCTTTCAGTTTTTAGAAAGTGAAGCCAAAAAAATCAACAAATCACTTCATGACATGTCACTTACCGAAATGGATGTGTTTTGGAATGAAGCGAAGAAATTTGAAAAATAAATATTTGGTAGCTGGTATCAAGTAGCTGGTATTTTAAACTTGTAATATTGTTGTTTTGTGTAATTGTTTGGTTGTGTAACTGTTTAATCATGGACGCACAAATCAAATTTTGACTTTTTAACTTTAAAAAAACTTTCAAACTTTCAAACTACCTCCGGCAGGCAAGCTTTACAACTTCCAGCTTCGGTCTTCCGACTTGAACTTTATACTTTGACCTTTTAATTATCAATTATTAATTGTTAATTATCAATTGTTAATTACCTTAGTGGCTCAATTTAGCAACATGGAAAAAATACTTATCATTACGGGAGGCAGCAAGGGTTTAGGTCTTGGTTTGGCAAAAGAATATCACGAAAACGGTTATAGGATATGTTCAATCTCCAGAAGTAAAAATGAAAAATTATATTTCATGGAGCAATACCAATGTGATTTAAGCAAAACGGAAACCATTGAAAATGTTATCAAGGAAATCTTTTCACATCTCGACAAAAATAACACGCAACAGTTAACACTCATAAACAATGCGGGTGATTTGGGAACAGTAAACACCATCGAAAATTTGAAGCCTTCTGAAATTAACTATACCATTCAGGTAAATTTGACTGCGCCTTTGGTTTTAAGTTCTCAGTTTATTAAATTATCAGAAGACTGGAAGTGCAAAAAGCAAGTTTTCAATATTTCATCCGGTGCCGCCGTGAATCCGTATGAAAGCTGGGTGATGTATTGCGCCTCAAAAGCCGGATTGGATATGATGACCAAAGTGGTTTCCAAAGAACAAAAAGAATTGTCTAACGGCGTTGGCATTGTTTCCATTTATCCTGGAATTGTTGATACCAATATGCAGGAAAAAGTAAGAAATACGCCTAAAGAACACTTTAAAGCCGTTCAGCGATTCATTGATTTCCACGAACATGGCGATTTATTTTCACCGGAACAAGTTGCCAAAAAAATCTATCATCTGGATGTTGACGGCGAATTAAAAAACGGAAGAATTCTGGATATCAGAAATGTATAAACATAAAAAAATAGCCTTCCGGCTATTTTTTTACTGCTATTTTTATAATTTCTTTGCGTTTTTCACTTTCTGGTTGGTCAAAGCAATATCAATCACTTCTTTCATCGTGTTCACATAATGAAATGTCAAACCTTTTAAGTAGGACTCCTTAATTTCCTCAATATCCTTTTTGTTTTCGGCACAAAGAACAATTTCCTTAATGTTGGCGCGTTTTGCAGCCAAAATTTTCTCCTTAATTCCGCCTACGGGCAACACTTTTCCCCGCAATGTTATTTCACCGGTCATCGCCAATTTGGCTTTAACCCTGCGTTGCGTAAATACGGAAACTATAGAGGTTAACAAAGCAACTCCTGCACTTGGTCCGTCTTTTGGTGTGGCGCCTTCTGGCACGTGAATATGAACTTTATACTCATCCAAGTGTTTGGGATTAATATCAAAATCGCTTGCATTTGCCCTGATATATTCCATCGCAATAGTTGCCGATTCTTTCATAACATCACCCAGCATTCCCGTAATGGTAAGTCCTTTTCCTTTTGAAATAATGGATTCAATAAATAAAATATCGCCTCCAACACTTGTCCATGCCAATCCGGTTACAACGCCCGCAATCTCGTTGGTTTCATATTTGTCTCGCTCTAAATGGGAAGGTCCCAATACTTTTTCAATAATTTCTGCGGTGATATTTACCACATATTCCTCCTCCATGGCTATGGATTTTGCCGCATAACGCACAATCTTTGCAATTTGTTTTTCCAATCCCCTTACGCCCGATTCGCGGGTATAAGCCTCCACAATCTTTTCCAATTGTTTTTTGCCAATTTGTAAATGGGCACCTGTTAAACCGTGTTCTTTTAACTGTTTCGGCAACAAGTGGCGTTTTGCGATTTCAATTTTTTCTTCGGTTGTATAACCTGAAACATTGATAATTTCCATTCGGTCGCGCAAAGCCCAAGGAATGGTTGACAAGGTATTTGCCGTGGCTATAAACAACACTTTGGAAAGATCGTAATTCAACTCCAAATAATTGTCGTAAAAAGCAGTATTTTGTTCTGGATCCAATACTTCTAACATGGCAGAAGACGGATCACCATTATGACTTGACGAACCCATTTTGTCTATTTCATCCAACACAAAAACCGGATTTGAAGTACCCGCTTTTTTCATGTCTTTAATAATACGGCCCGGCATTGCGCCAATATACGTTTTCCGGTGGCCTCTAATTTCTGCTTCATCGCGCAAACCGCCCAAAGACATGCGAACATATTTTCGACCAAGCGCTTCGGCAACGGATTTTCCCAAAGAAGTTTTACCAACCCCCGGAGGACCGTACAAACAT
Organism: Lutibacter sp.; assembly: GCA_036781305.1. Taxonomy (GTDB): domain Bacteria; phylum Bacteroidota; class Bacteroidia; order Flavobacteriales; family Flavobacteriaceae; genus Lutibacter. The sequence goes on along the minus strand of DAIQBF010000189.1, from coordinate 1,426 downwards.
ATAATTGGAGATTTCATATCGCCTCTCAATTTCAACACCGCCAAATGCTCAATAATACGTTCTTTAACTTTTTCCAATCCGAAATGATCCCTGTCCAATATTTTTTGTGCACGTTTTAAATCGAATTTATCTTCTGAAAATTCATTCCAAGGCAATTCGAGCAATAAATCTAAATAATTGCGCTGCACAGAGTATTCCGCCACCTGCGGATTCATGCGTTGCAAACGCCCCAATTCTTTCTCGAACGTTTCTTTTACTTCCTCGTTCCATTTCTTAGTTTTCGCAATTTTGCGCATTTCTTCCAATTCTTCATCGTAAGAAACGCCTCCCAATTCTTCCTGAATAGTTTTTAATTGCTGATTCAAATAATATTCACGTTGTTGCTGATCCATATCAGAACGTGTTTTAGATTGAATATCGTTTCGCAAAGCCAATCTCTGCAATTCGATATCCATCTTTTTTAAAGTTAGCAATGCCCTTTCTTTCAAGTTATCAGATTGCAATAATTCTTGCTTCTCTTCCACTTTCAAATTCATATTTGAAGAAACAAAATTGATTAAAAACGGATTGCTCTCAATATTTTTAATGGCAAATGTAGCTTCGGAAGGCAGGTTCGGGTTTTCTTTAATGATACGAACGGCCATTTCCTTGATGGAATCAATAATTGCGTCAAATTCAGGCTCTTTTTCTTCTGAGCGATCTTCAATGCGCGATTTTGTGGTTGCCTGTAAATAAGGTTTTTCCTGCACAAAGCTGTCAATTTCAAAACGCTTTTTGCCCTGAATAATGACCGTTGTATTTCCGTCGGGCATTTTAAGCATTCTTAAAATACGGGCTACGGTACCAACTTTATAAATATCGCTGGTGGTTGGGTCTTCAACACTTTCATCTTTTTGCGCAACAACGCCGATAATTTTATTTCCTTTATAGGCTTCCTCAATCAGCTGAATCGATTTATCGCGACCGGCGGTAATAGGAATTACAACGCCCGGAAATAACACTGTATTTCGCAAAGGCAATATTGCCAAAACAGACGGAATATCCTCATTATTTATTTCTTCTTCATCTTCTGGTGTCATTAAAGGTATCAAATCAGCATCCTCATCTAAAATATGCTGTAATGACAGATTGTCCAGTTTTAAAAATTTCGATTTACTCATAGTATTTAATGGGTCATTTTGTCATTAATCATTTCTTAATTTAAAAAATGATTCATGTAAAATTAATTTATATTTCTGATTTTCAATAATTTAAATAGATAACAACTTCATTATCTCCTAATAAATGCCAATTGTTATGCCAAAAAATTTATTCAACCTGATTTTTTTATAGTAATTTCAAATAAACTATAATCCCCAACGCTAGCGCGAACGTCCCGCTCGTGACTACAACTAATTTTTCAGTAGGCTTTTTTCAGCTTATGACT
>DAIQBF010000188.1:0-6622 GCA_036781305.1 Lutibacter sp. | reverse complement strand
ATAAAAGAACTGTGCACAATAAAAAAGATGTATAAAAAAAGGCGAAATGGCAGTAAATTAAAGTGTTGGAGTCCGCTTCAGCCTTTGTGTAACTTGATAGTGAATTACCACGCAATCGTCCACTTTTCAAATATAGTCTCTTTAAAAGATAAAAAATATTAAAAAATATGAATTCAATACTTGTAATCACTTATAGCATTTGGTTTCTTTCAGAAATTCTTATAAACAGATTCCTGCGTTCGAAAAACACAGACAAGCATAATGTTGATAAAGGTTCTCTTTATCTTATTTGGATCATAATTATTATTGGCAATTTTACGGCTGTTTTAGTTTCAAATAAGTATTATTTACCACTATCAAAGGACGCTGAAATTATATACATTGGACTGGCTTTAATTTTTATTGGAATCATTCTCAGGCTGACAATTATCGCTACATTGGGACAATTTTTTACAGTTGATGTAACCATAAAACAAAACCATAAGCTTAAAAAGGACGGATTCTATAAATATTTGAGGCACCCGTCTTATGCTGCTTCTCTACTTTCATTTATTGGTTTTGGCATTACACTTAATAATTGGATTTCATTGGCATTGCTAGCCATCTTAATCTTGATTGCTTTTGTTATAAGAATAAAAATTGAAGAAAGAGCATTGATCGAACATTTTGGCGCTGAGTATTTGGAGTATAAAAAAAGTACCAAAGGAATTATACCGTTCATTTATTGACAAAAGAGAATGCTTGCAATGATTAAAAAGAATTACTTATCAATCTTAGAATAAAAAATTAAAGTAACTTTATAGCATAATAATAAACAACAGAAATTTACTTTTTCAAATTCGCATCTTTTCCAAGAATATACCGTTGGGCAATATTTGAAACTAAAAGAACATTTTAAATTATGAAGAAATATTACTTACACAACGGAACTGAACAAGATGGCCCATTCTACATTTCCCAGTTAAAAAAGAAAGGGATAACCCGTGAAACGGAAGTTTGGTTTAGAGGACTTTCAGATTGGACTTGTGCTGGCCAAATTGAGGAGCTGAAAGTATTATTTACGCAACCACAACAAGAATTACCACCAATAAAGACAAAGGAAACAGAACAAACAATTCAAACCAATACAAAACCGAAAGAAAGTATTTCAGGAAAAAACATTTTGAAATTAGGACTAATTACTATTGGTATATTAGGTGTTTTTGTAATATTTAATATGTCTTCTTCAAATAATTCCAAGTCAAATCCTTCGAATGGCCATGAGCAGAAAATGACTATTGAAGAAAAGAAAATGAACACTGAGGAAACGGAAAACGCTTACCCAAAACAATTTTTGAGTGTGGAAGGAAAATACGTTAAAAATATTTGGGGAACTAAATTTAAAGTGAAAGGGAAAATTACAAATCGAGCAAGCAAAGCGGATTATAAGGATGTCATTATTCGAATAAAATATTATTCAAAAACAAAGTCGTTAATCGAAAGTAAATACTATACAATTTATGAAGTTTTTCCCCCAAAGCAAGAAAAGTCTTTTAAACTTGATGTGGCAAAGTATGAAGATGTTGAATCTGTCAAATTAAATATATTAGGGGCGAAACCAAATTAATCTAAATAGATACAACTTTAATAATATTTAGAAAAAACATGAAATAAACAACTATCATGAACCCAACTTTAAAAAACTGGCACCAATTTATAGAAACCAAGAATCCTAAAATATTGGAGGAGCTTTTGGCAAACGAGGTGACTTTTTATTCACCAATTGTTTGGACGCCACAAGAAGGAAAACAAATTACCAAAATCTATTTAATGGCGGCACTGGAAGTGTTTGGCGGCGAAAATTCCAATTTCACATACGTCAAACAAGTGATTGATAAAAATAATTTTTTCTTGGAATTTACAACGATGATTGATGGTGTCACTGTCAATGGAATTGATATGATTGAAGTAAATGAGGAAGGGAAAATTACCGGCTTCAAAGTGATGGTTCGCCCTTTGAAAGCAATCAATAAAGTGCACGAAAAAATGGGGGAAATGCTTGAGAAGCTAAAACATCAAAAGGGAAAGCCCTAATTTCCCTAAAGCCATTACCCAAGTTTTAAAATGACAGATCAGGTCATCGTTATTTAGGCATTGACAACTCGATACCAACTTCAAACAATCACATCACATTCGTAAGTTTCACATTTTTTATCAATCACCAATTTTCGGTGTTCATGAAAAAGCTGGTGTTCTTTGGAAGCTTCCAACTTATCCTTGTCCTCTTTAGAATTCCAGTATTCAACCAAAAAATACTTATTTTCCACTACTCGGTCTTTAAAAATATGAAAATGATTTAAGCCCGCAGGTTTTGCTTCGGTCAATTCCTCGAATTTTTGAAGTTCAACAAAAGTGATTCCTTCTCCGTCTTTTACCTTAAATGATACGACATAAGCATACATAAGTAGTCGGTTTTCTCAAAATTACAAAATGCTTTTCAAAAAAAGGGTAACTAAAATCACTTTTCACAGTTTTTAAAAAAAGTGTACTTTTATAAAATAATTAGATATCAATTTGGCAGGAATTTATATACACATACCCTTTTGTAAACAAGCGTGTTATTATTGCGATTTCCATTTCTCTACTTCATTAAAAAGAAAAGAAGATATGCTGATTGCGATAAAACGGGAATTGGTTTTAAGAAAACACGAACTCAATAAGGAGTCAATTGAAACCATTTATTTTGGCGGAGGAACGCCGTCTTTACTAAAAATTGATGAATTGCGGATGTTGATTGACACAGTTTATGAAAATTATGAAGTGGTTGAAGATGCCGAAATTACTTTGGAAGCGAATCCGGATGATTTAACTTCAAAAAAAATTAAGGAACTCGCAAAACTTCCAATAAACCGGTTAAGTATTGGAATTCAATCTTTTTTTGATGACGATTTAAAATTTATGAATCGCGCACATTCTGCGGAAGAATCAAAAAAATGTCTAACCGAAGCCACCAAATATTTCGACAATATTACCATCGATTTAATTTACGGAGTGCCCAATATGAGCAATAAAAAATGGCGGTCTAATTTGAAGTTAGCATTCGATTTTAACATTCCTCATATTTCTGCTTATGCCTTGACCGTGGAAGAAAAAACAGTGTTATATAAGCTGATTGAAAAAGGAAAAGTTCCTCCTGTTGATGAAAATTTGGCCTTGGAACACTATCATATTTTGGTTGAAGAAACCGAAAAAAGAGATTATATAAACTATGAAATTTCAAATTTTGGCAAACTTGCTTATTTTTCAAGACACAATACTTCTTATTGGCTGGGCTACAACTATTTGGGAATTGGTCCTTCGGCACACTCTTTTACCGGTTTTGAAAGAAGCTGGAATGTTTCAAACAACACAAAATATATCAAGGCTTTGCTTGCCGAGGAATTGCCTTCAGAAAAAGAGCAACTTACGGAAATAAACAGGTTTAATGAATATATTATGACAGGTTTACGTACCATTTGGGGCGTTTCTTTTCAAAAAGTAGAAAAAGAATTTGGCGCGATGTATTTAGAGGAATTAAAAAAAGGCGCGGAACGCCACATAAAAGCTGGTTTGTTGGAAATTGAATTGCGTTCTTTTTCAGGCGACGTTTTGGTCACCACCAAAAAAGGTAAGTTTTTAGCAGATGGAATCGCTTCGGATTTATTTAAAATAACTTCCTGATTTATATGTAATTATAGTTACATATTGCTATTTTTTATCGCAATAACTTTGCTGAAAATTAAATAGTTAATTATGGAAATACAAATTAAATTTGATGAAAACGGCAGTATTGTTCCATTTATGAATGGCGCAAAAATCACCATGAATGAATCTCCTTTTTTAATATTTTTGGCAACTGCGGGAATGTGTTCGGCGGTATTTGTAAAATCGTTTATGCAACAAAGAGGATTGCCAATTCACGAAGTTGGCATCACACAAAAAATGAATTATAACCGAATGAGCAATATGGTAAGCGAGATCGATATTGTGGTAGATTTACCTGCTAATTTTCCTGAAAAATATGTGGGAGCCATTAAAAATGTGGTTGCGCAATGTCCGGTTAAACGGCATTTGGCCGAACCTCCAACATTTAATGTAATTGCGAATTTAAATACGATATTGGAGAAATAATCTCAATTAAATTGCTAAAAAAGCAGCTTTTAAAGCTGCTTTTTTTATGCGTAAAACAGAAAATATTTTAGTAATTTTAGGATTTTAAGAACTGTTAATATATAAAATGTCAAATAATTAGGGATGAATATCGAAGAATTTAGAGATTATTGTCTGTCGAAAAACCAAGTTACCGAAAGTTTTCCTTTTGATGAAGAAACCTTGGTTTTTAAAGTAGCAGGAAAAATGTTTGCTTTAGCGGGATTAGAACATCACCCAGTAACCGTAAGCTTAAAATGTGATCCCGAAAAAGCCTTGGAATTGCGCGAGGAACACGAAGAAATTTCCCCTGGTTATCATATGAGCAAAATGCATTGGAATACCGTAATTATTGATGGCGGTTTATCGAATAAATTAATCAGGGAATTAATTGATGATTCATACAATTTGGTGGTAAAAGGAATGTCGAAAAAGCAGCAAAAAGAATTTGGTTTGGGAAGTTGAAAGGTATTTAGGGTGCTTTTAGTCTCTATTCTTTCTCTCTTTTCAACAGGAATTCCCCCTTCGAGGGCTAGGGGGCTAATTGCTAAGTGAAATTTACGGAGTCACGAGCTGGAAGCTCGCGCTAGCCGTGGAGCTTTTAGTCTCTATTCTTACTATCTTTCCAACAAGAATTCCTATTGCTGGCGCGAGCGTCACGCTCGTGTCCTATTGCTGGCGCGAGCGTCACGTTCGCGCTTTTGTTAATTGCTAAGTGAAATTTACGGAGTCACGAGCTGGAAGCTCGCGCTCAATGTCATTAAGTTAAGCATTTATATTATTTTTTTGTCATTCTGAGGGATAATTTTTATACTAAAAAAAGTAATATAAAATGACGTTAACTTTGAATAAAACCAGAATATGCAACTTGTTGATATTTAACAATATAAATAAAAACGTCCCCTATTGCTGGCGCGAGCGTCACGCTCGTGTCCCCATTGTGGTAAAAGGAATGTCGAAAAAGCAGCAAAAAGAGTTTGGTTTGGGAAGTTGAAAAGTTAAAAGGTATTTAGGGTGCTTTTAGTCTCTATTCCTACTCTCTTTCCAACAAGAATTCCCCCTTCTGGGGCTAGGGGGCAAATTGTTTCCTCCTATAATCAGAAGGCGTTATGCCTTTTATGGCTTTAAATTTCCGATTAAAATTGGCCAAATTGTTAAATCCGGACTTGTAGGAAATTTCGGTGATGTTTAAATCGTTGTTTTTGGTCAGCAGTTTACAAGCATTTCCTATTCTGATATCAATTAAAAAATTCACAAAAGTCTTGTTGGTTCGCTGTTTAAAATACCTGCAAAATGCATTGGGTGTCATATTTGCAATATCTGCAACATTATCCAAGGTAACTTCTCTGTGGAAATTATTCATGGTGTATTGAAAAATATCGCTCATCCGCTTTCCTTCATCACCATCATATTTTTTTAGGTTTATTAATGACGACAATGTTTGTTTTTCGGCTTCGGAAATTAAAGACACAATCGATAAAAAGGAAGTGAATTGTTTGTATTTTGAATAAGTATCAATTTTTGTCAGTAACAAAGAAAGTTCCGGTTTGTTGGAAAGTACTTCAAAACCTAAAACAGCATCATAAAAAAAGTTGTTGAAATGCTCAAATTCGGGCAGATTAAAAAAATGTTCTCCGTAGGAATTTTTTGAAAAAAACAAGGTTATCATTACGGTTTCTTGTTCAAAGGCAACATCTCTTTTAAAAATATGCGGCAAATTTTCGCCAATGACAAAAATGTCATTTTTTTTAAATTCGCCTACACAATCCCCAATAATATAGGTGCCTTCCCCTTCAACAAATATACTTATCTGTATTTCTTCATGCTGGTGTAATTTTTCATAAAAAGACTCACCATCATATTTTTGAATGTATAAAGTTACATTTTCAGGTTTCGGAATTTTAAATGGCAATACCTTCATTTCTTCTAAATATAGATCAAAATTAATCTATTTTTTTTGATTTAATGACAAATAGAAGGTAAAATACTATTATGAATTGATAAAAAAAAACGGGTGTCATAGCTTAGAAAGCATAATTTGGCAAAAGCTGAAAAAATAAAAAAAAAACAGCACCATTTACAGTTGTTTTTTACCTTTGTTCAAGTTGAATATAAACACTAAATTAGGACAAAATCTCAAATTGGCAGAAGTTGCAACAGGATTAGGAACGGGAAATGTCAGGCAGCCATGTTTACCATTATTAGGTAAAGAAAGAGAAAATGTGTTGGCAAATATTATGTTAAATTTAAAAATTAGGCCAACGTTACCAGGCTATAAAAATTTATTGGCATTTAACTTGGGTGTTCCCGTAAACGGTCGCGCTATCCGTTAAATCTTTTTTTGGTAATTTCCGCTTTGCTCAATTACCAAAAAAAGGATATCACTGCTATCGCGAACACAAAATAATTATTAATTATATTTGACTGATTAATTGTTATTTAAATAACCCAATAA
>DAIQBF010000187.1:0-6636 GCA_036781305.1 Lutibacter sp. | reverse complement strand
TGCAACGAATGGAACACCATTGTTGAAGAGGTAATTCAATCCGAAGAAAAAAGAAACTGGAAACAATCCTCCGCCCCCAAAAAAAACAATAAAGCCTTAAAAATTAATGAAATTTCTCTAGATAAAGAAGATCGAATTTCAACAAAAAATAATGAGCTTGACAGGGTTTTAGGAGGCGGCTTGGTAAAAGGTTCAATGACGTTATTGGGTGGTGAACCCGGTATTGGTAAATCTACCTTACTCCTGCAAATTGCTTTAACAATGCCTAAAAAAGTATTGTATGTTTCGGGAGAAGAAAGCCAGTCGCAGATAAAAATGCGTGCGGAACGCCTTCAAAATTCAAACACCAATTGTTTAATTTTAACCGAAACAAATACCCAAAATATTTTTAGGGCCATTGAAGAAGTAAATCCGGAAGTTGTTGTGATAGATTCAATTCAAACGCTTTATACCGAATATATTGATGCTTCCCCGGGCTCCATTTCACAAATCAGGGAAACCACCGCCGAGCTGATTAAGTTTGCCAAAGAAACCGCTACGCCAGTTCTTTTAATTGGACACATTACCAAAGATGGCAATATTGCGGGCCCTAAGGTTTTAGAGCATATGGTTGATGTGGTACTGCAATTTGAAGGCGACAGAAATCACGCTTACCGTATTGTTCGCGCACAAAAAAACCGCTTTGGCTCCACGGCTGAAATCGGAATTTATGAAATGCAATCATTTGGCCTGCGTGAAGTTGAAAATCCTTCTGAAATTTTAATTTCCCAAAAGGAAGAAGATTTAAGCGGCACCGCAATTGCCGCAACTTTAGAGGGAATGCGGCCATTAATGATAGAAGTGCAGGCATTGGTAAGCACCGCGGTTTACGGCACGCCGCAACGTTCTGCAACTGGTTACGACACCAAACGCCTAAACATGCTTTTGGCGGTTTTAGAAAAACGTGCCGGATTTAGATTGGGCGCAAAAGATGTGTTTTTGAATATTGCCGGAGGCATAAAAGTTGATGATCCTGCCATTGATTTGGCGGTAATATGTGCCATTTTATCCTCAAATGAAGATATCCCTATTGCGCAGGATTTTTGTTTTGCCGCCGAAATTGGGCTGACAGGAGAAATTCGTCCGGTAAATAGGGTAGAACAGCGCATTATGGAAGCCGAAAAACTGGGGTTTCACAAAATATTTATTTCAAAATTCAATAAAATTAGCAGCGCTAACCACAAAATAAAAGTGGTGAAAGTCACAAAAGTTGAAGATGTTTTTGCCAACTTATTTTCATAAAAAAAACCGAGTTTTACTCGGTTTTTTTTTATGCTATTTGTCTAAGTTTTGCTTTTTGTTGACTTCAATAATGTATTTTTCCAGTGCCATCGTCATGGAAGGCGATTCGGGTGTTGGCGCATGGATGTTACATTTTAAACCGGCATCAGTCGCCGCTTTTATGGTTGAATTGCCAAATACCGCAATGCGCGTTTTGTTTTGCTTAAAATCCGGGAAATTTTGAAACAGGGAATCAATTCCTGAGGGGCTAAAAAAGACCAAGATGTCATAAAACACATTCTCTAAATCCGATAAGTCGCTTATAAGCGTTCTATAAAAAATACCGCGCTCCCAATTAACATTCAGTTCATTTAAAGTCTGGGGTACAATATCTTTTAATTTATCGGATGAAGGCAATAAAAACTTTTCATCTTTATATTTTTTAATAATTTTAACCAGGTCAACAAAATTGCGTTCGCCCACGTAAATTTTACGTTTGCGATACACCACATACTTTTGTAAATAATAGGCCACTGCTTCAGACTCACAAAAATATTTCATGTCATCAGGCACTGTAAAGCGCATTTCTTCAGCAATTCTAAAAAAGTGATCAACTGCATTTCTGCTGGTCAAAATAATTGCCGTATAATTTTTTAAATCAATTTTTTGGGCTCTTACCTCTTTCGCAGAAACACCTTCTACATGAATAAATGGCCTAAAGTCAATTTTAACCTTTTGTTTTTCCGATAATTCTAAATAAGGAGAGTTTTCCGTTTTAGGGGTTGGCTGGGAAACCAAAATTGTTTTCACTTTCATAAAGTTCAATTTTGTTTAAATTGTTAATTTTAAAATAATCGCTAAAGGTGCAATTTCTAGAGCGCAAAGGTACAAAATAAAATAAAATAAGTTGTTAATAATGAGCTTTTTATTATTCAACAGGATTAAACTGTACCGTAAAATTAACAATACAGTTAGTATTGAAAATGTGATTTTAAAAAAAGATTCTTTATAAATATTGGCATAAATGCTAAGTATTAAAAATGGTAATATCCACAATATTAGGTTATTAAAATAACTTACCTTATCATAAACAATCCTGCTGTATTTGTTTTTGATATTGAATATTTCAGCCAAAAAAAGCCCCATTAAATACCTAAAACAAAAATATAAACCCACACTGCCAACTAACAATAAAAATCCGTTCAGACCGTTGAGCTCGGGAGAAAACTGCCACCTATCGTTTGCAAAATAAAATAACAAGGAAAGGACCAGAAGTTGTACCATAAACAGTAAAAATTGAAATAGATTTATGATATCATTCTTTTCTTTACCGAAATATATAAAAAGGTATTTAACAGATATAAACAGCGTGGCTGTATGAAGCAACCTGTCTTTATACAAAACTTTTGCCAGTGTTAAAAAAATAAGGATTGCCAAAAAAACAAGTGAAACCCAATGGTGATTTTGGTGTATTATTTCTTTTGCCTCAAACATCAAGTATGTTATTATTTAAACGCAAAATTAGTGATAATTTGTTTTATCTTTGCCTCGTAATTTTATTTTATGTCGAATACGCTTGTCATTATCCCAACTTATAACGAAAAAGAAAATATTGAGGCAATTATAAGAGCCGTATTTTCCCAAAAAAAACAATTCGACATATTGGTTGTCGATGACAGCTCTCCTGATGGAACCGGCGATATTGTAGCTAATATCCAACAAGAATTTCCAAATTTATTTTTAGAAATCAGGAAAGAAAAAAGCGGTTTGGGAACGGCCTACATTCATGGTTTTAAGTGGGCGATCTCTAAAAAATACGATTATATTATTGAAATGGATGCCGATTTTTCCCACAATCCAAATGATTTAATTAAATTGCATCAAGCTTGTGCTGGGGATGGCGCCGATTTTTCAATAGGCTCGAGGTATTTAAATAATAAAATTAACGTCATCAATTGGGATTTTAAACGCTTGTTTTTATCCTATTTTGCCTCTAAATATGTACGATTCATTACTCAAATACCCATTTACGACACAACCGCTGGGTTTGTATGCTATAAACGCAAAGTATTGGAAGATATAGAATTGGATAAAATAAAGTTTGTGGGTTATGCGTTTCAGATAGAAATGAAATTTAAAGCGTGGAAAAAAAAATTCAAACATAAGGAAGTTTCCATTATTTTTACCGACCGAAAAAAAGGAACATCAAAAATGAGTGGCTCCATAATTTCTGAAGCCGTTTTTGGTGTCATAAAAATGCGCTTGGAAAGACTGCCAAAATAAAAGAAGAAGAATATGAGTTTAGTGCTTATTAAAAATGCCCGTATAGTAAACGAAGGTGAAATATTTGATGGTGATGTGCTTATAGATGGTGAATTTATTGTGGATATAGACACTTCCATTAGCCCCAAATCTGCAGACACCACTATTGTTGATGCTGAAGGAAAATATTTAATTCCCGGACTAATAGATGACCAAGTCCACTTTCGTGAACCCGGTTTAACCCATAAAGGAACTATTGAAACTGAAAGTAAAGCTGCCATCGCAGGTGGCATCACATCATTTATAGAGATGCCGAATACGGTGCCGCAAGCCACCACACAGGATTTGTTGGAGCAAAAATTCGAAACTGCTGCCAAAACATCTTATGCCAACTATTCATTTATGTTTGGCGGCACCAATGATAATTTAGAGGAATTGTTAAAAACAAATCCAGCCAATGTTGCAGGAATTAAATTGTTTTTAGGTTCTTCAACCGGAAATATGCTGGTTGATGACGAAAAAGTTTTAGAGAAAATATTTTCTTCCACAAAAATGCTTATTGCAGTTCATTGTGAGGATGAAGCGACCATAAAAACCAATTTAGAAACCTATCTGAAAGAATATGGAGATGATATTCCCGTAAAATTTCATCCAAAAATAAGAAGTGAAGAAGCTTGTTACATCTCATCTTCCAAAGCGGTTAAACTCGCAAAAAAAACGGGTGCGCGATTGCATGTTTTTCATTTATCAACTGCCAAAGAAACCGAACTTTTTTCGCATAAAGGGGCTGTAGATAAAAAACAAATTACCGCTGAGGTATGTGTTCATCATTTGTGGTTTGACGAAAGTGATTATGAAAGCAAGGGAAGTCTTATAAAATGGAATCCCGCCATAAAAACAGCCCACGACAAAGAAGGATTGCTTAAGGCATTGCTCGATGACAAAATTGATGTTATTGCTACAGACCACGCACCACACACAAAAGAGGAAAAAGAACAGGTTTACACAAAAGCGCCAAGTGGCGGGCCAATGGTGCAACATGCTTTGCCCGCGATGTTAAAAATGTTTACACAAGGGCAAATATCCCTTGAAAAAATAATCGAAAAAATGTGCCACAATCCAGCAAAAATTTTCAAGATTGAAAAAAGAGGATTTATCAAAAAAGGGTATTACGCAGACCTCGTTTTAGTTGATATTTCTTCTCCTTGGACTGTTACCAAAGACAATATTTTGTACAAATGCGGCTGGTCTCCTTTTGAAGGAACCACCTTTTACTCAAAAATTACCCATACTTTTGTAAATGGCCATTTGGTGTATAGTAACGGTAAATTTAATGATGGCAATAAAGGCAAAAGATTATTGTTTAACAGATAAGGAAGACCGAAGACCGAAGACCGAAGACCGAAGACCGAAGACCGAAGACCGAAGACGGAAGACCGAAGACGGAAGACCGAAGACGGAAGACCGAAGACCGAAGACGGAAGTCGGAAGACCGAAGACGGAAGTCGGAAGACCTCAAAACAATTAACGAAAGTTAAACAGATGAAGAAAATTAGTTACCTCTTTTTTTTAAGTGTTTTTTTTATGGCTTGCACCAGCAACACCATTATTAAAAAGCCCGACCATTTGATTTCTAAAAATAAAATGGTGGATTTGCTGACAGATATGCTTATCGCATCCGGTGCCGAAAATATTAAAAACATTGATCTTGAGCGTAATGTAAATTATTTCCCTTTGGTTTTTGAAAAATACGGAATCGACAGCACACAATTTAAGGAAAGTAATTACTACTATACTTCGAGAATAGACGACTACGAGAAGATTCTAAAAAAAGTTGACCAACGCCTTAAGGCAATTAAAGAAAAATTAGACAATGAGATTAAATTACAGGATTCCCTAAAAAGTGACTCTATAAAAAACCTCAGGCAAAATTTTAGAAAAAAACCAAAAGAGCTACGGAAGATTGATTCCTTAAAATAAGTGTTTATTTAAACTCCTTCTTATAAAGTTCACAAATACCTTTTATCGTTTCGGAAATAGGCTCAAAATTAAAATTCAAATCCTTTTGAATTTTTTCTGAAGAATAATACTGTTTTTCATGAATTGATTTCGCTGTATGTTTGGTAAGCGTGGGCGGTTTGTTAGTTAAAATAGATTTTAATTTTTCCAGTCGCCAACCAATGGCGCTCATTAATTTTGTGACTTTTATGGAAGGTGGCTTCTTTCCGAAATTCTTCGCTATTTGGTAAAACACCTCTTTAAAACTGCTGTTTTCTGACACTAAAATGTAACGTTCGTTTACAATGTCGCTTTTCATAAGCAGTAGCATCGCTTTTACCACATCATTTACAGAAACAAAACCAGTGATTCCTTCAGAATAAAAGGGAAATCCACTATTAATTTTAGAAAATATTGCCCCAGTTCCCTGATGCCAAAATCCGGCGCCCAATATAACCCCAGGATTTACAATCACAATGGAAACGCCTTCTTGCGAAGCACGCCAAACTTCCATTTCAGCTTCGTATTTTGTCATTGCATAACCATAGCTTACTTTCTCCATATTCCACTCATCAGCTTCACTCGTGAATTTATTGGAAACCGATTTTTCAATGGTGGCAATAGAACTTACAAAGCATAATTTTTTAACATTGTACTCAATACAAAAATTTACAATATTGGAAGTGCCTTCAATATTAATTTCGCACATAGCTTGGTAATCCTTCGAATTAAAAGAAACCAAGGCAGCGCAATGATAGACTTCCGTGACATTTTCAAATGCTTTTTTCAAAGAAACAATATCGGTAATATCGGCTTCTACCCATTTAATTTTTTGAAAAAGCAACTCATAATCCGCAGAAAAATATTGAAATACATTTTTTACCGCAAGTAAATCACTGTTTTTCCTATGAATCGCTTTAATCGCATCATTTTCCAAAGAAAGTTGATACAACAAATGCGAACCCACCAAACCTGTTCCTCCGGTAACTAAAATCATACAACGAAAGTATAAAAAATGTTTGTTTTTACCACGCAAAACATCGCTTTAAAAAACCAATCCCAAAAGCAATAACTAACAAGTAAAATTTTATCTTTGCTGAAATTTAAAAATTTGAT
>DAIQBF010000186.1:0-6646 GCA_036781305.1 Lutibacter sp. | reverse complement strand
GACGCCGAATTCCGTATTTAAAAAGATTGGCAATTTGGTCCGTAGCCGTAATCATTAATGCTACGCAAACAATAATTATTAGCGTTCCTTTCAACCCGTAATTTTTATAAATCAAATAGAGTAAAATGGCGTAGATAGGAATGGACGACCATTTTTCAGTCACGAAAAGCCAAAACCCATCCCAAGAACTGTTTCCCAAATTATTGAGAAAAAGGAAAAGTTCAGTATCGTATTTTAGAAGTTGGTCAAACATTATTGTGTAATTCTAAAAAACAAGTGTAGGTTTTCCGCCACGAATACACGAATAATCATATAAAAACATTCGTGCATTCGTGGCAAAAAAAATCAATCTTCATCATAAAGCGCAATCTCCCGATCGTAAAAATCGGTGGCGCCTTTTATCAAGTTTTCGGCCTCGGCCTCCAATTCTCTTTGATCTTCCGCATCAAAATCTTCCAACCATTCCACCTCATCGTTTTCAAGGTTGATGATGAAACGTGGAAATTCAGTGTGTATCACGAAAATCGCAGTGGGATAATCGCTGTTGTCGCCGAGAAGGTATTTTGGGAAGTCCATTTTTTTTTTAAGTTATAAGTTCAGAGTTATTATTTATTAGTTATTAGTTATGAGTTTTAAATGATCTTATTCGCTGATCGCTAATGCTTGTCGAATCAATTTCTTCGAAAGATAATTAAATCTGATGAATAACATAATGCCGCTCGCCGTTAATCCTGCCAACAAGCCTATCCAAATGCCCATACTTCCCAAAGTTGTTTCCATGCTTAAATAATAAGAAATAGGGAAACCAATAATCCAATAGGCAATAAATGTAATGACGGTTGGAATTTTCACATCCTGCATTCCGCGCAGTGCGCCCAAAGCCACCACCTGCAACGCATCTGTAAATTGGAAGATGGCGGCAATTATCAAAAGCTGTGCTGCTATGGCAACCACTTCGTGATTGTCGGCAAAATTGACTGCGCTGTCATAATCCAAGAATATTTTGGGCAGTTCGCCATTGAAAAGTATAAACCCAATGGCAAAAACCAAGGATAAAATGGAAGTCAGCAAAAATATGGAAATGGCCACACGGCGCAGTTCCTTAAAGTTTTTCAAGCCTTTTTGGTTGCCCACACGTATCATTGCCGCCACACTAAAGCCCATCGCCACCATAAATGTCATAGAAGCAAGGTTCAGTGCAATCTGATTGGCAGCCTGCGGATTCTTTCCTAAAATTCCCGAAAGCCACACTGCGGTTGTAAAAATAGCTACCTCAAAAAACATCTGCATAGCCGAAGGAAAGCCGAGATTCAAAAGCTTCTTCAGCATTTTTTTACTCAAAGTGAATATTTTTATGTGGGTAACAAAATACCGCGACTTCTCTTTTCGGCTCAATAAATACCACAGATAAAGTACCATCACCACCCGCGAAGCCAAAGTGCCGATTGCAGCGCCAACAACTCCAAGTTCCGGCGCCCCAAACTTTCCGAATATAAACATATAGTTCAGCAGCACATTCACCAAATTCGCCACAATGGTAGCGTACATCGGGAAACGCGTCATTGACATACCGTCGCTAAACTGCTTAAATCCTTGAAAAATAATCAAGGGCACCAGCGAAGCTGCAACCAAAGTCAAATAGGGCAACGCCAAATCCACCACTTCTGGTGGTTGTTTCATTAAATACATCAGCGGTTTGGAAGCCATTACAATTCCAAAAAGTGCCAACCCAAGTACGATACACAAAAACAGTCCGTGCTTAAAGGACGATTTTCCTTTCTCGCGATTTCCTTCCCCATCGGCCTCTGCAACCAAAGGTGTGATTGCCGTGGAAAAGCCAATGCCAATGCTCATTGCCACAAACATAAAACTGTTCCCCAGCGAAACCGCGGCAAGCTCAGCAGTTCCCAATTGCCCCACCATAATATTATCGACCAATGCCACCACTTGATGCCCCAGCATGCCCAAAATTACGGGTGTTGCCAGTTTGATGTTGAATTTGAATTCTTTGGTGTAATCGGAAAGTGCCAATTATAAAAATTTTTGCGCAAAGATAGTTGTTGGGTTTTTTAGAATAGCTTTGTATTTCATTAAAAAAGTTAGGAGTTAGGAGTTATGAGTTATGAACTTCAAACTCATAACTCTGAACTCATAACTAACAATGGCGAGACCCCTACTAAAATCCATCTCCGAAAAAGAAGAGAAAACCAGCGTCAAGGATTCTTTCAAAGCCCTAAAAACCATCCCGCGGTTTTTTAGGGAAATATACCGAAGCAGCCCAAAACTGTTTTTTGTAAACGCTTTCAGCAGGCTCATCAACGCCTTCACCCCCGTGGTAATCCTGTGGGTGGGAAAAATGATTATTGACGAAATCATTTTGCAGGTTTCTTTGGAAGACAAAGATTTCACCCAACTGTGGAACTACGTCATCATCGAATTCTCCGTCGCCGTGCTTTCCGATTTGTTGGGAAGATTGATAAACCTGACCGACGGACTTTTAGGCGATTTATACTCCAATATGTCTTCGGAAAAAATAATCCGTAAAACCGCCGAGCTAACAATAGCCCAACTGGAAGACCCCGAGTTTTACGACAAACTGGAACGCGCCCGCACCCAAACCAACAGTCGGGTAGATTTAATGACCAATGCCCTGGGACAAGCGGAAAGCCTGATTTCAATGGTTTCCCTGATTGCGGGACTGATTTATTTTGCACCTATTTTAATACTTATTTTGGTTCTCAGCATTATTCCTTCGTTTATAAACGAAGCAAAATTCAGCAGTACACGTTATTCCTTGGCGCGCAGTTGGACCGCCGAACGCCGCGAACTGGATTACCTCCGTTTCATAGGCGCCAACAACCAAACCGCCAAGGAAATAAAACTCTTCGGCTTGACCGATTTTATCGCGGAACGCTTTAAAAACCTCTCAAACGACTATTACCTCATCAACAAAAAACTCTCGCTCAAGCAAAGTTTTTACGGCTCGCTCTTCAACATTTTGGGCGTGCTCAGTTATTACGGCGCTTACGTTTACATTATTCTGCGGGTGCTGACCGGTTTTATAACCATTGGGGAACTAACCTTCCTTTCCGGTTCCTTCAACCGTTTGCGGGGCAATTTGCAGGGCTTCTTTTCGCGCTTCACCCGTATTTCTGAAAGTGCGCTTTACCTTCAGGATTATTTTGACTTTATAGATTTGACCGTCGAACAAACTTCCCAAGCAAAAACCCCAATGCCCAAAACCATTTCCCAAGGTTTTCAGGTGAACGATCTGCATTTTGCCTACGCCGGCAGCCAAACCGAAGTGCTAAAAGGCGTAACCTTCACCCTAAACGCAGGCGAAAAAATGGCGTTCGTAGGCCAAAACGGCGCGGGCAAGACCACCCTCATAAAACTCTTCCTCCGCTTTTACGAACCCACCCAAGGCGAAATTCTTTTGGACGGCATCAACATAAACAAGTTTGATGTGGATGAATATCGCAACCGCTTTGGAGTCATCTTTCAGGACTTTTTTAAATATGAATTTACACTGCGTGAAAACATAGCAGTAGGCAATATAGAACAAGTGCAGAACGACGAGGTAATAAACTACGCCGCCAGCAAAAGCCTCGCGGAACAAGTGGTGACCGAAATGGCAGACGGGCTGGAACAACGCCTTGGCAGAAGGTTTTACAAAGGCACCGAACTAAGCGGCGGACAGTGGCAAAAAGTGGCTCTGGCACGCGCCTATATGAAGGATGCCGATGTTATGGTGCTGGACGAACCCACCAGCGCGCTGGATGCCCAAGCAGAGTTTGATGTTTTTGAACGCTTTATAGCCCTCACCAAAGGCAAGACCAGCATTATTATTAGCCACCGCTTTAGCACCGTCCGGATGGCAGACCGTATTTTGGTATTGCAAAATGGCCAAGTGCTGGAGCTTGGCACCCACGAGGAATTAATGGCGCACCCAAAATTGTACTCGGAGTTGTTTAAGTTGCAGGCGGCGGGGTATCAGTAATTCAGAATTATGAATTAAGAATTATGAATTGATGGTTTGGAAATAAAATGTAAATTGAAGGCATAAAAAAACCCGGATTCATCACCAGCATCTAATATCTGGGAGAGGAATTACCGGGACAGCAAGGCACAAATATACAAAAAAATGGACAGACATTTCTACGAAAAAGTTTTTTCCACCCAACGAATGGACAAATACTTTAACCGTTACCCTAACGATGAAGCAAAAGCAATCATTCACTATAAAACAAATATTGAACTTTCAGAGGCATTTTATGCTGTCCTTTCAATGTATGAAGTTGCTTTTAGAAATAGTTTAAATAGAGAACTGACTGATTATTTTGGAACTGTTGATTGGTATTTAAAAATTGCTTCTATACCGGGATTGAAAAATTTGAATGGCAGTATTCAAACTGCTCAAAAGCATATTACAAATAGAGATGAAACAATTACCGCAAATAAGGTAATCGCAGAATTAACAATGGGTTTTTGGGTAAGACTTTTCAATGCTGAATATGAACTTATACTGTGGAAACCTTTACGGAAAGCCTTTCCATATTTGGGAAAAAGTGAAAGACAACGCAACAATGTTTCTGCCCCAATAAACAAGATCCGTGATTTTAGAAATAGAGTTTTTCACCACGAGCCCATTTCGTGGAATTTAGATAGATTAGCTGAAACTCATGAAAGAATACTGAAAGTAATGGGTTGGTTAAACGAAGATTTACCCACAGTTGCTAAAGAAATTGACCGAGTTCCCCAGATTATAAAGAATACACGGCAACTGAATATTTAAAAATCAATTTCCAAACTGTTTAAAGATTTGTTTAAGTTGCAGGCGGCGGGGTATCAGTAATAGAATTTAGTTCGAATTTTTCATATTACCCAGAATTTAATCGTTTAAATTAAAATGCCTTTTATTTGCTATTTCTATTAATTTAAAAGAAAAGCTATGGTAACATCTTTGAAATCAATTATTAATTATGACTATTCGGAAAGAATAAAGTTTTGGCCCATTAATGTAAATGAAGATAAAGAAAAACTTGGGAGTGATATGTTCACCAACGATTTTCCTAATAATTTTTGGCTTCTGAGCGAGCAATATTATACAATGGCTTGGTCGTTATTAACAGCTTCCTATGATCAAAGAACAATGATACCTTATTCTGGTGAGTTAGAAGATCAGGAGAAAGATATCTTTCATCGAGATATTTTATTTAAGAAAATCAAATCAAATACTTGGTCTTTAAATATTTTAAGATCTATGGCGCATCTTTCCTGTGAACTGGCATTTAAAGCAATCCTTTATCATAAAAGCACAAGGCCGTCCAAAATGAAATTTAAACATACTCATAATTTGCAAGACCTATTTTTTGAATTTGATATAAAAACTCAAAAATCATTTACACTACAGTATAAAGAGTAGCCTGAAAAAAAAGATTTAGGCTTGACACTATTTGATTCGGGAAAAAAATTTATAACCCAGAGATATGGTGATGAAGATGATTATGATGATTTGGATATATTTTATCTGTGTAAATTTATTCACGAAGATTTTAATCTGGAAAATATCTAAAAAAAGTAATTTTGTCTAAAATATTCGCTTCTAAAAATTATTCTTAGTTTTAAAACTGATAGATAAACAATAAGCCATATTAAATTTATATCGCCTTTACAAAGTGTAAAAGCATTAACCAAATATTAACCGCTATTTTTAAAGAAATTCACTTATGAATTGGTTTTCAAATTTGTTTGAGAAAAATAGTATAGTTAGCAGTATATATGATATATCCGATACAGAATGGGATGCATATATTAATTTCGCTAGAGGTAAAAAATATTTCTTTAAAGCAGAATGGGAAGAGGCATTAAATTATTTTGATAAAGCAATAGACAAAGGTTATGATAAAGATAAAATATTTGAATTTCGAGGTATATGTTTACAATCATTGGGATACGAATGTGATGCAATAGAGGATTTCAATAAAGCTATATTATCTTCTCCTGAGGATTGTAATCTTTATTATACACGAGCTATTTGCAAAGGAGCGATTTATGATTATGAAGGAGAAGTAACTGATATAGAAAAAGCTATGGAATTAGCTAAAATAGATACAAATATCAATAGAAAATATAACCAAGATGCAATTAATATTGGTTATACCAACGGAATAGATGATTTATATTTTGTATCCTTATTAAGTGCAAAATCAAGATTAGAAAATGAAATTATTTT
Organism: Lutibacter sp.; assembly: GCA_036781305.1. GTDB lineage: Bacteria > Bacteroidota > Bacteroidia > Flavobacteriales > Flavobacteriaceae > Lutibacter. Next base: position 411 of record DAIQBF010000186.1, on the reverse strand, counting down.
TGATAAAAAACAGAACGAGCAATTAAAATTTATAAAGAGAAGAAAATAGCATTTGGTAATTTTTTTCCCCGCTAGCACGACCGTCCCGCTCGTGTCAACAAATTAAAAGAAAATGAAACTGGTAAATTCAATAATTTCATTCTTATTCGGATGCTGGTTTTTGTATGCATTAACAACCGTTTCAACTAGGGTAATTTCAAACTATGATATTACAGATTGGAATTCAATTGATCTGTATGGAATCATTATTTGCTCTATTCTATTTACATTTTATTCAATAGTAAATGTTCTAGTACCTTTTCAAAAAAAGAATATGAAAAGAAAAAACAGAATACTAATGATAATTACACATAGTATTGTGTTAGCAGCTGTTTTTATAAATTCAATACCTCAATATGCGTACATGAACCT
>DAIQBF010000185.1:1587-6666 GCA_036781305.1 Lutibacter sp. | reverse complement strand
ATAATATTTACAACAAAAAACTTCTAATATTTAACTTCTAATATTCAAAAAAACCTGTGAAATCTTAACTTCACAGGTTTTTTAGTTTTAAATTATTGGAATATTAAATTCCCAATTCGGTAAATAATTCTTTTAGTTTAGGATTGGATGGTCTAAGTACATCAGCATCAACAATATTTCCTTCTGTATCTAATAAAATAAATCTAGGGATGGCATTGATGCCGTAATCTAAAATAAACTGAGATTCAAAATTATTGTCGGCATATAATTGAATCCCGCCCAATTGTTCATCGGCCACCATTTTTTTCCAGGTTTCGTAAGCATCTGGCTTGTCAACTGAAATGCTTACAAACTGAATATTTTTGCCTTCATATTCCTTTTCCAATGCTTGTAAAAACGGTATTTCAGCTTTACAAGGCGCACACCAAGTTGCCCAAATGTCCAAATACACATATTTTCCTTTTAAATCGGCCAATGAAGTTTTTCCGCCTTTAAAATTTTCATAGTTAACAAATACAGGCGATGCTTTTCCTTTTGCCAAACGGGTTAAAGTTTCATGCATATTTTTATAATTGGATTCAATATAACCAAAAAACATTTCATCATTTCTGGCATCCATGGCAACAATGACTGAATCTAAATTTTGAGCCTTGTCTTTATAGCCTTGCAATTCTGATTTAGCTGCGGCAAGTTTGGCATCAAAAGCCTCCTTATCCAGTGTAAAGTAAGATTTAGGATTTGCATTGTCACTCATATAAAATGAACGTTTATTTTCCATAAAATTGTTGGTTTCCGCACCTTCTCCCTTGAATAAAACACCATCCGACAAATTTTCCCCTTTAAATTCCAGATTTAAATCATAGCCGTTTTTTAGGAATAAGGTAACTCTGTCATTATCGTTGGAAATTGCATGCACACCATCGGTCACTTTAAGGGTATCTGAAAATGTACCGTCACTATTTACGGCAATTTCTTTTGAAAAACCTCTTCCCTGAACAGTTATTTTTTCAACGCCAGGAGTTTTTAATTTTCCATTTAAAGTTACGTAATCCTTTGTTTCTGTTTTACAAGATACTATTGCAAGTACTGTAAAAAGTAAAATTATTTTTTTCATTCTGTTATAAAATTGTTTATTAAATATTAAGTTCACTAAATAATCTAGTCAACCTTTTACTGGATGGCCTCGGCGCATTGGCATTTACAATGATTCCATTTGGATCAATTAAAATATATCGAGGCGTTGTTTTAATTAAGTATTCCTGGGCAAAACTCGATTCCAAATCTTTATCCGCAAACAATTGTATTCCTGCAAATTTATTTTCACCAACCACACTTTTCCATTTGTCGTGATCTGCTGCCCTATCAACTGAAATACTCACAAATTTAATGTTTTTACCTTTATAAGTTGTTTCAAGTTCCCTTAAAAAATTCATTTCTCTGGGGTTAGGACTTGACCAAGTACTCCAAACGTTTATAAAAACATAGTTGCCTTTTAAATCATCCATTGAAGTTTTCTCGCCGGAAAAGTTTTCATAATCTTTAAATTTTGGGGAAGGTTGTCCTTTAACCACCAATTTAAATTGCTTGTAACTTTCCGTAATTTCCTTTTTATGGGTTTCATCTGTTGAAGTAGCCATAAACTGATTGTAAAGTCCTTCTAAATCTTCTGAATTGGTAAATGCATATTTAACCCGTTCATAAATCAGCTCATTTTTCATGGTATTCTTTTGCAGTGCGCCTACAACTTTAATAAAGGCAATGTCATTGTCAATTTTCTCTTTGCGCGCTACCTCAGCCGCTTTTTTTCTGTAATAAGACGTTGCCAAAGTTCTGTAATCTGCTGAGTAAATAAAATCTTCCTCATTGTCATAAGCAATTTCATCCAACCCTTTTAAAAATCCGTCAGAAGTTTTAAAATTCGCATCGTTTGCATAATGGCTGTGAAACATTTGGTAGTTGTTGAGTCTCACCAAATAGGCATAATTTAAATTTCTCTTTTCTTTTTCTTTAAAATCGTTTGGAATTCCTTTGCTGTTTGAAACTAATTCTTCCAAAGTGCTTTTAATTTCTTTCAATTTTGAAACGAAAGCGGCCTCATCCAAAATATATATGGAATTGTCCTCACCCATCAATTTTTTTACCTTCTTTTGCTTTTCAAATAAATAAGTGCTTATTTCTGAACCTTCTCCAGAAAAAGCTAAGGTATTTTCAAAATCTCTAGCATCAAAATTAATGGCCAGATTATTGCCTGCCTTAACAAAAATTTCTGCCCTGTTTCTGCCATATTGAAAAGTATAGCTGCCAGATTCAATAAGCAAGGTGTCCAAAAAACTTCCGTCCAATGCAACTTTAATGGTTTCGCTAAAATCCTTATTATTGGGCTTTTTGAAGGTGATTTCACTTCCCCGATTGTTGGTAATTTTCCCTGAAATAACAGTAGGGGCTGTTTCTGTGTCATTCTTACAAGACACTATTGCAATAAAGGCTAATAATAACCAGGTTCTTTTCATATTTGATGCTGTTTTTGTTAAATAATTGGCAAAGATAAACCATATTGCATCATAAAATTTGTTTAATATTACTTTAACAAATAATTTGCATATTCTAATAGGAAAGCGGAATTTTACGGCTCAAAACACAACCATGAACAACCTCCATGATATCAATTCAAATCCTTTGGATTTTAATGCTTTAAGCGAAATTATTTTTACTGAAAAAAAATTAAAACTTTCACCAGAATCCATTGAAAAAATTGAAAATTGCCGCTTATTTTTAGATAAAAAACTCGAGAAACATGCGGCGCCAATTTACGGCATCAATACCGGATTTGGCTCGCTGTGCAATGTGAAAATCGACAATGACAATTTACATAAATTGCAGGAAAACCTAGTGATGAGCCACGCTTGCGGCACTGGAAAAAAAGTGGACAAACACATTGTGAAATTGATGCTTTTGTTGAAAATCCAGTCGTTAAGCTACGGCCATTCCGGCGTACAACGGGAAACTGTGGAACGACTGGTAGATTTTTATAACCACGATGTTATCCCGGTGGTTTATGAACAAGGCTCGTTGGGCGCTTCAGGCGATTTGGCGCCTTTGGCACATTTGTCGTTGCCGTTAATTGGCAAAGGTGAAGTGTATTTTAACGAAGAAATTTTAGCGAGTGAAATTGTTTTAAAGCAGTTTAACTGGAAAAAGATTGAATTAAAATCCAAGGAAGGACTGGCTTTGCTTAACGGAACCCAATTTATGGGCGCTTACGGCGTGCATTTGATCCTGAAATCATTTAAACTTTCCTATTTGGCCGACTTAATTGGCGCGCTTTCTTTGGATGCTTTTGACGGAAGAATTGAGCCTTTTAATGAACTTATTCATTACATAAGACCACATAACGGACAAATAAAAACAGCGCAACGCATTAAAGAATTTTTGGAGGAAAGCGAAATTGTTGCGCAACATAAAGAACATGTGCAAGATCCTTACTCTTTTAGGTGTATGCCGCAAGTTCATGGCGCCAGCAAAGACGCTTTAAACTATTGCAAAAAAGTGTTTGCCACGGAAATTAATTCGGTTACCGACAATCCCATTATTTTTACGGAAGCCGACGAAATTATTTCCGGAGGAAATTTTCACGGACAGCCTTTGGCCCTGGCTTTTGATTTTATGGGAATCGCCATGGCCGAGTTGGGAAGCATTTCAGAAAGAAGAACTTTTCAGCTGATTTCCGGACAAAGGAATTTACCGCCCTTTTTGGTGAAAAACTCGGGATTGAACAGCGGGTTGATGATTCCCCAATATACCGCCGCGAGTATCGCCAGCCAAAATAAACAATTGGCAACACCGGCATCTGTAGATTCCATTGTATCAAGCAACGGACAGGAAGACCATGTAAGTATGGGTGCCAATGGCGCCACAAAAACAAAACAGATTGTTGACAATATAGAAACTATTTTGGCCATTGAACTGCTGAATGCTTCACAAGCTTTGCATTTTAGAAAACCTTTAAAAAGCTCCGTATTTTTGGAATCGTTTTTGGAAATGTACCGCAGTGAAGTTCCTTTTATAGAAAATGACATCATTTTAAGCACAGAAATTCAAAAAACAGTTGCATTTTTAAACAATATGAACATTGATAATGAGGAATTGTTTTAGCGGTGTCGGTTTTAGCTTGCCGACTGACAGGTATTGAAAAATAAGTATTGGGTCCGCCTGTCCGGCCGGCGGGTATTTAGCCTGCCGAAAGGCAAGAATTGAGAAATTCACTTTATAATAAAACAGTTTTATGGCGCAAGTTTCATAAAACTACTTCTAATTCCATACCTATAAAAGAAAATCTATAAATATTTAACTCATTTATTTTAAATTTAAATTTGAATTTTATACCATTTATTTATTCAATTTTACCAATTGCTTGAATTTTGCTCCAATCCGTTAAATTTCCTTCTACACCATTGGTTTTGTGACTGTTATGTTGTATCTTTACTACGTTTAAACCCTACATATGTATAATAAGCCTCGAAAAAGGTTTTAAAAATTGCCCGTTTTACCCCAATAAATTTTATCCCAATCCAAATCCCGAGTTAGTTAAATATGAATTTAACTAAATAACTGACACGTCGTACGCTTAACTTAATGTTAGGTGATGTTTGGTATTCAATTGTTGAATACAGGAATTGTTAAAATTTATATAAATTTTTAAAAGCACTCTTTTAAGGTCTTTATAGTCTTTATAAAGCTTTAAAAACCAATCGTTTTCCCCAAAAAAACGCATCCCAAAAATACATATCCCGAGTTGGTTAAATATGAATTTAACTAAATAAATGACACGTTGTACGCTTAACTTAATGTTAGGTGATGTTTGGTATTCAATTGTTGAATACGGGAATTATTAAAATTTATATAAATTTTTAAAAACATCTATTTTAAATTCTTTATAAAACTTTAAAAAACCAATCGTTTTCCCCAAAAAAACGCATCCCAAAAAATACATATCCCAATTTGGTTAAATATGAATTTAACTAAATAATGACACGTTGTACGCTTAACTTAATGTTAGGTGATGTTTGGTATTCAATTGTT
>DAIQBF010000185.1:0-1487 GCA_036781305.1 Lutibacter sp. | reverse complement strand
GAATACGGGAATTATTATCAAAAAATTTAAAAAAATTTAAATCATGAAGAATTTTACTTTTACTAGAGAAACGTCCGTTTTAGGGCCAAAACTATGGCGCTGTTGGCGACAATTCGTTTCGGTCTTTTTTATTGTGACGACCGTGCTTACTGGCTTTACGCTATCAGCGCAAAATATACAGGGAACTGCACCTGTGCAAAAACCAACTGGAGGTTTTGGCATTGACGGTAATGCTTATGCCAATACACCAACACCGGGTATTGGCGACTGGTTTTATAACGCAACTTATCCTGGAACAGGAGGTTCCTTATTCAATCCAGATGGGACTGTTAAGGATCCTACAATGACTTTCTTTTTACAAGACGTTTGGGGAACAAAGGATCCTACCACATTTCTTGGGTCAAACAAAATAAATGACAATCCTACAACATATTCTTGGGGATTGGGAATGGTTCCAAACAAAAACGAGATTCAAAACGCTGCTGCTCATTTTACCTATGGAGATACAGATTTAGGTGGGGATCCAAATGATTTATGGTGTATTTTTGCCGCAGACCGCCAAGTAGTTAATGGTGACGCTTATATAGATTTTGAGTTTTTGCAAAAATCCTTAATACAAACTGGTGTGTTAAGCGGATCATTCACTAGTGAAGGAACCGCAAATGGCAGAACAATAGGGGACTTATTGGTTACCGTTGTTTTCACACGAGGCGGTACTGATGCCACAGTGGAAATACGAACATGGCAATCGGTAAACGGCGGTTATGAGTATGTGCTGCAACCCAATTCAAATTATATTGGCGATATTTTTGTTACCAATAATAATGCTGTAACCAATGTGCCTTTCGATGTATTTGGAACAACTCCAGGCATCTATGCACCTAACCAATGGGCTGAAGGTGCCGTAAATTTAACAAAGTTGCTTAAATTTAACGAAAATCCTTGTGCTACACTTACTACATTTTTTGTTAGGACAAAAACTTCACAATCAACTACGGCTGAATTAAAGGATTTTCCTGGGCCACCTATCCAATTGGATTTTAAGAAGTCTAAATTAGCCGTGAATTGTCCAACAGACCCTGTGCTGCCTTCTTGTACTTCTTTAGCAGACATTACTACAGCTTATAATTTATGGAAATCAGAATTTTCTTTTAGTGGAGGTGTTGAGCCAGTCTCTGTAATTTCAGCAGCATTTCCTGCGCTGCCACAAAATATTGAATGTGGCGGTGTCATAAATTACACCTATACAGTTAGAGATTTCTGTGAGAAAGAAAAATCATGTACCAGTACATTTACTGTTTTATCAGATCAGGAAGTGCCTGTGTTCGTAGCCGAACCACAAGACGTGACGGTAGAATGTATCGGTGATGTGCCTGCTATGATCAACTTAGCTTGGACTGACAACTGTGACGGTGCTGGTGAAGTGCTTGGTTCTGACGTTTCTGACGGTAATACCTGTCCTGAAACAATCACAAGAACTTGGACTT
>DAIQBF010000184.1:0-6695 GCA_036781305.1 Lutibacter sp. | reverse complement strand
CCGCTTTCGCAAATATTGTCTTAAACAATGAAAGAGTTAATATATATGGTGGTTCTCCAATACCTGCTGGCACGCCACTTTTTGGTGATAAAGATACCAATTGGGATGATTATTATTTAAATAGTATGCCTTTAGTACAAAAATATAGTTTATCAATAACTGGGGGTTCAGAAGCTGCTGCTTATAGTTTAGCGGTTCATTCAACTTCTACAGAAGGCACCTATGTAGACAACAAACTTAATTCTTATGGGCTTAGAGGAAGCTTAGATGTAGATGCCAAGGATTGGCTGTCTTTAGGTGGTACTTTTAACTACAATATCAATAAAAATAATTCTACTCTTTTAAATAATCCTAGAGCCACTATCTTTAACCCAACTTTTGGGCCAGGTGATTATGTATATGAAGTTAATTTAGGAACATTAATAAATCCTGATGCACTTCGTTTGATAACAAATGAAACTAAAAGCTCAAATATTATTGGGAATGTTTATGGCAAATTAAAGCTGTTTAAAAATATAGAATTTAAGACAGACCTGGCATTTAATTTATCTGAATCTGAAGGCATAAATGTATTATCTTCAGAAGCGTATAAAGGATTACAGGAAGGAAAGAGATCGATTACAGATAACAAAACAGATAATACTACTTTGACCAATACGTTATCCTACAATAATTTTATCGTAGATAAACACAATATTAATACGGTAATAGGTAATGCTTGGGACATAAGAAATATTAGAACGAAACGTGTTGGATTTACTGGGTATCATGATGATTATACTAACAGTTTTCCTGGTCCTACACTAGACTTGCTTGCTACCAATGAAGGTTTTCAGCAGTCATTCTTAAACTCCTACTTTGCGAGAGTAAACTATAATTTTGACTCAAGATATTACGTTACATTATCTGGTCGTTTTGATGGATCTGATAAATTTGGTATAAATAATCGTTGGGGATTCTTTCCGGCGGCTGCAGCATCCTGGCGAATATCAAACGAGGCTTTTTTAGAAAACTCTGCAATAATCAATGATTTAAAATTGCGCGCAAGTTTAGGACGTACAGGAAATAATGCCTTGGAAGGCTTTCAAGATACTTTCTTATATGGTGTTGATCCTAACACCCGATTAGGCTCTGATTATAATGGTATTAATGGCTTGCTTAACTTGGTTGTGCCTAACCCTGATATAAAATGGGAAACCACAGACCAATTAGATATTGCTTTAGAATTTGGCCTATTTGACAGTAGATTAAATGGGTCTGTAGGGTATTATTCTAAAGACACTAAAGATTTGCTAGCCTTTGGTACTTTGCCCCAACAAACCGGCTTTGCAAACCAGATACAAAATGTTGGGCGTATTGAAAATACAGGTTGGGAGATTGAATTGAACGGAGATATTGTAAGAAACAAAGATTTTTCATGGCACTCTTCATTTAATATTTCATTTAATGATAACGTTTTAAAGGAATTAAATGAAGCCAGCATTTTTTCAGACTTTCCTGCAAGTGAGTTTGTGGTAGGAAAACCATTGGGGAATATAACAGGTTATGTTGTAGAAGGCATTATTCAAGACAAAGCAGAAGCCGATGCTTTAAATGCTTTAGTCCCAGCTGGACAGAATTACGCTGGATTTTCTACACCAGCAAGAGTAGGAGGCTATAGATTTCAAGATACCGACGGAAATGGCTACATAAGCACAAACGATTTTGTAAGCTTAGGAAATACAAGTGTAGATTATTTTGGAGGATGGTCAAATACCATTACATATAAAGGGTTCAACTTGTATTTTGATTTCCAATTTAGTGGCGGTAATGAGAGAGAGTTCGCATTTAACAATTCTGTTAAATACGACTACATTAACAGCTTCGATGGTAATAATATTGTAAACATATTAGAGACTACTTGGTCACCAAATAACCCAGATGCTAAGTTTGAAAAGGCTGTTTTTGGTTTTACAGATTTTTTATACCAAGGTGCAAGATCGATTAATGTATATGATGCTTCTTATGTGAGATTTAAGACTCTCCGCTTGGGATATGACTTACCATCATCTACTTTAGATAAAATAGGAGTGAGTGGATTAAATCTATCCTTTACTGTAACAAACTTAATAACGTGGACCAACTGGCCAGGATTAGATCCAGAATCTTTTACTGGAGGAGGTAGCATAAGAGGTTCTACGAAATCCGTAGACGTCTATCCGTTATCTAAGGCATTTACATTTGGACTTAATGTTAAACTTTAAAAAATTAATCATGTTAAGAGATAAAATATTATACGTATTAATAATTTTTCTAAGTGTTTCTAGTTGCCAATTAACTGGAGATATTGACGAAGTAGACCCTGGGTTTTTAGTAACGCCAGAGGTGGCAATTCGAGATGCGGCCACTGCCGAAGTGGTATTAATTGGCATATATACACGATTTAGAAAAGAAGGATTCCAAACCTTGCCACAATTATCTTCATATTGGGGGGTTTCAGGTGTTCCTTTATCGACAATTAATAACCTTCAAGAGGTATATGCTAACAGTCCAACTCTAAGCAACCCACTCATTACAAACTTATATTTAAATTGCTATTCGGTTGTCAGTCAGGTCAATTCTTTTAACACACGACTTAGAGAACTTTCAATAGGTGCGATTAATGATACTGATAAGAACACCCTCCTAGGAGAATCTGCCTTTCTAAAAGCTTCAGCATATTTTTATGCCTTGCGTTTTTTTGGCCAACATTGGGATCTATCTTCCGATTTTGGTATTGTATTACGACCAGAAGATAGTGCCAACAATTCTAGTGCCTTCCCAAGATCTTCAGTGCAAGAATCGTATGACGTTATATTAGAAGATTTAGACTTTGCGATAGCTAACGCCTCTGGGAATGGAGGACCTAATTATAGAGCGAGCAAAGAAGCAGCACAAGCGCTAAAAGCAAAAGTATTGTTGTTTATGGGCAATTATTCTGAAGCTGCCACTTTGGCAAAAACAGTATTAACAAGTACAAGCAAAAGTTTTGCTCCAAATTACACAGCGATGTTTAAATCACAAACTACAAGCCCAGAAATCTTTTTTGCGCCGTATATCGATTATGTGGAAGATCCGTTTTCCTCATTTCGTCCAGTTAACTTAAGTAACTCTACCTATGAAAACCAGGCTATAACAGCAGGAGACCCAAGATTAAATACACAAAAATTTTGGAATCAATATGATAATAATAATGGACCTGGAAACTATACACCCCCATTTTTCAGAAGTACCAATGCCCATTTACGTTTACCAGAGTTATATTTAATTCATGCAGAGGCAGCAGCAAGAGCGGGGTCTGCTGTAGATGCTGCAGCTTTAGCGAGTTTAAATGCATCAAGAACACGCGCAGCCGTTGGCTTAGCTCCATTGGTAGCTGGTGTAGATATTACCACGAAAGCTGAATTATTAGAAGCTATACGTAAGGAAAAATTGTTTGAATTATTTTCAGAGCAAGGTGAACCATTCTTAGATATTGTAAGATATCATTACCATGGAGATTTAGATGGAACAGGCATTAAGACCACGCTCAATAGTGAACACTTATTTATTTTTCCTATCCCGCTTGCTGAGTTAGTGCCAGCCCAAGGAGTTGTAGAGCAAAACCCGGGATATTAGCGGTATCTAGGTAAATTTAGTGAGTCAAAAAAGATGTTATAATGCATTCTTTTGACCTATTTATAGCGTTAATACAATCTAATTAATGATTGAAAACAAGAATTGAGATATCTATTTCTCACTTTGAGATAATGAGAGAACAAACCTGAAAAGTATTGATATGGATAACTATTTAAAATAATTGTGCATTTTAGCTATTTAAACATGATGCAAAATAAGTTAGAGTGATATTTGATAAAAAATTATACCTGCCTGCGGTAGACAGGCTGACGAAAATTAATCAAAATGCACATCGGGATTTAAGTCTTTTTTGTAGAACCTGTAATTTAGTTAATAATAGCTTTTCAAAGTCAAAATTATTAGGAATTTAATATCTAAGATGAAAGTTTCCGGTTTAAAAGCTTTTATGGTGAATATCTAAAAAAACTTATTACTGATAACAACAACTAAAAATTAAAGCAAACAAAATGAAAAAAACAATTTATATAATCGGAATAGCTACATTGGTCCTTTCTTGTAAAGAAAAAACCCCAGTCGACTATGCTCTTATCTCAGGCAAGTTATTAAACAATACTGCTAACCAAATAATTTTGACTAGTGCTAAGGATCGAACATTTAAAGATACTATACAAGTATCTAATGATGGTTCATTTAGTGATACAATTAGAGCTGGAAAAGGATTGTATCTATTTACTATTGACGAGTCACAAACCAATCTTTATTTAGAAAATGGCTATAATTTAATTATCAATGCAGATTCAAAAGCATTGGATAGCACCATTGTCCTAAGCGGAAAAGGTGCGGCAGAGAACAATTTTCTTAAATCTAGAGCTAAAAAAGCCAAAGAACTGGAAGGCAGTGAAAACATATACACCTTGGAGGAGGAAGAATTTAAGAATAAAAGAAATAGCATTGTCTCATCACTTAGTGAAATGTTGGAAAACACAAAAGATATTTCGGAAAGCTTTCGACTGGCACAGCAAAAAGATATAAATTATACTTATCTCAATATGTTAGCCAATTTTGAATCCTACCATTCTTATTATGCAAAGAAAGAAGATTTTAAAGTTGGTTCAGATTTCTTAAAAGACCTAGACAACATTGATTACGGTAACGAAGAAGATTATGAAAATTCTAAAGCCTATCAATCTCTAGTTAGTTATCATTATAGATATAATGCTACTAAAATGAATGAAACTGAAGGTATCCCTAGAGATATTGCCATGCTAAAAACCATTTCTACTATTAAAAGCGAAACAATCAAAAATGACCTTTTAAACGCTACAATATATGGCATGACAATAACAGAACATCTTGATGACTATTATACCCTTTTTATGGCTACTTCAACTGATGATAAACAGAAAAAGTCAGTAGAAGAATATTATGAAAATTTAAAGAAAATTCAAATAGGAGAGCCATCTCCAAAATTTGAAAATTATGAGAATTATGCGGGAGGTACTACTTCTTTAGATGATTTAAAGGGCAAATACGTTTATATTGATGTTTGGGCAACATGGTGCGGTCCTTGTTTAGCTCAAATACCTGCATTAAAAGAAACAGAAAAATCATATCATAATAAGAACATTCAATTTTTGAGTATTTCTTTAGATAAGCCAAATGATTATGAAAAATGGCGAACTATGATTAAGGACAAAGAGCTTGGAGGCGTTCAATTGCTGGCAGACAAAGATTTTGAATCTAGGTTTATTAAGGACTATGTTATTAGAGGCATCCCTAAATTTATTCTTTTAGACCCAGAGGGTAATATTGTGAAAGCAAACGCTCCAAGACCTTCTGACATTGCGTTGATTGAATTGTTTGATAAATTAGGAATTAAATAACTTTATTAAGAGAACACATCAAGAAAGTTATTTATAGGTACTTGAAATTCAAAATAATAATTTTGTTTTCATTTTTGTTTGATTTGAATTATGTTAATAAGCACTAGTTTCTTGAAGCTAGTGCTTTTAATTAAATTATAAAATACCGAAAGAATTTAAATTGGCAATTTGAATTATGTAGCATAGGTCTTAAAACTAAAACTATAATTTTTTCCTAAAAATGACAAAAGGGTATATTGGAAACAACGCTGGCTATTTTGGTCAATCAATTTAAAGACCTACACTCATACACCCTTTTAAAAACTTATAACCCCTAGCAATATGGCCTTCAACTGTTTTTAAAGAGATGTTTAAATTATTGGCAATTTCCTTATTCTTTAATCCGGAAACTTTCTTCTCTAAAAATACCAATTGACATCTTTTTGGGAGTAATTGAAGACATTCTTCTAGTTTTTTTAATCTTAAATCTTTGTAATCACTATCAGATTCAACCACTTTTCCAATAGCTTCATTGTAATATGACAAAAGAGATTTATCCATTTTTTTCTTTCCCCTATAAGAATCCATAAGTTTGTTATAAACAACTTTATATAAAAAACTATGGATAGAAGTTGTGATCATAATTTTCTTTCTATTGTCCCAAATATACATAAATGTATCCTGAACAATATCCTGGGCAAGGTCTTTGTCGCTGGTGTAATTCAAAGAAAAAACACATAATTTCTCATAGTAGGTAGTGTATAACTCTTTGAAAAAAAGCACATTACCTTCTTTTAAATTTTTATGAATACTATTTAAGTCTTGATTGAAGATTGTCTTAGTAATTTAATAATAATTATTTAATCGCAAAAATGAAAAAAAAAATCAATTAAATAGAGGGTTTTTTATAATTATTACTACATATAAATAAATAATGTGAAAATGTCGCGCAAAAGTATTGAAGAATTGATAATAAAGTTTGTTGAAAATACAGCAACTTTAGAAGAACAAGTTAAGTTAAGGCAGCTTCTTGAAATAAAGGAAAACAGAAATTATTTTGAAGAGTATGTGGAGTTAAATTATTTAATGAACTCAAAAGTTAAGTTTGATTATAAAAACTCCTTGGAAGAAGTTATGGATAAAATCCAATCCAAACCTAAAAGTTTAAATGTGTACAGGTATTTAAAATATGCGGCTGCCATTATTCTTTTGATTTCAACTGGATATTTCTTAACT
>DAIQBF010000183.1:0-6735 GCA_036781305.1 Lutibacter sp. | reverse complement strand
AAAAAGAAGTTAATTAATAAATTAAATTAGGATTTAACCATAGTATCTAAAGGGAGGGATTTATTTCAAGAATGTCTTAGGGTTAATAAATTTTTTATTAAGACAAAATTTATTCTAAAACGAATCTAGATTTTTTGGCTCCCTTTAGGGACGGGGCAAAACAAAAAATCGGCTATAAACCCAAATCATCGAGTATCAAGGCAAAACAAAAAATCAAATTCTAAAGCAAATCATTAGGACGGGGCAAAACAAAAAATCAAATTCTAAAGCCCGATTGTCCTGCGGCCGGAGGAGGAATTCATTCAAGGATGTTTTAGGGTTTCATAAATTCTTTACCCCGACCCTAAAGGGAGGAATTTATTCAAGAAAAGAAAGTAATTTTTTATGGGTTTTTTGGCTCCCTTTAGGGACGGGGCAAAACAAAAAATCAACCAACAACCAACAACCGACAACCGACAACACCACAAAATAAATTAATATGAGCACACTACAAAAAACAGCATTTATCACAGGCGTAACAGGCCAAGACGGCGCATACCTATCAGAGTTCTTACTAAAAAAAGGATACATTGTTCACGGACTTAAAAGACGTACTTCCTTATTCAATACCGACAGAATAGACCATTTATACCAGGATCCCCACGTAGAAAACCAAAACTTCATATTGCATTATGGCGATATGACCGACAGTACCAATCTTATCCGACTAATAAAAGACATCCAGCCAGATGAAATTTACAATTTGGCGGCGATGAGCCATGTGGCAGTGTCTTTTGAGGTGCCAGAATATACCGGGAATGCGGACGGATTGGGAACACTGCGTATTTTAGATGCCGTTCGTTTATTGGGATTGGAAAAAAAGACCCGTATTTATCAGGCATCAACTTCTGAATTGTACGGAAAAGTGCAGGAAGTGCCACAATCGGAAACCACACCATTCTACCCGCGTTCTCCTTATGCGGTGGCGAAAATGTATGCTTATTGGATTACCGTAAATTACCGTGAAGCTTATGGAATGTTTGCCTGCAACGGCATTTTATTTAACCATGAATCCCCAATTAGAGGCGAAACTTTTGTGACGCGTAAAATTACAAGGGCCACTTCCCGTATTGCATTGGGATTACAGGATAAATTTTACTTAGGAAACTTAGATGCAAAACGCGATTGGGGCCACGCCAAAGATTATGTGCGTATGATGTGGATGATCTTGCAGGCCGATGAACCTGAAGATTGGGTAATTGCCACCGGGGTTACAACACCGGTGCGTGAGTTTGTGCGTATGGCTTTTGCTGAAGTGGGTATTGCCCTTCGTTTTGAAGGAGAAGGCGTGAATGAAATTGGTATTATTGACAACATAAACCAACAACAATATAACACAGCACTTAATATCGCTTCTAACGGACAACAGACAACAGACAACGGACAACCAAAAGTTGGACAAGAAGTATTGGCAGTTGACCCTAAATATTACAGACCTACGGAAGTTGATTTATTAATTGGTGACCCTAAAAAAGCACGCACCAAATTGGGATGGGAGTGTAAATACGATCTACCCGCCTTGGTGAAAGAAATGATGCAAAGCGACATAAAATTAATGCAAAAAGACCAATATTTAAAAGATGGCGGCTATACGACGTTGAATTATTTTGAGTAGCATTTTTGTTTAATCGGTTAGGAAGGGTTTAATCGTTTAGGAAAAAGTTTTAATCGTTTAACCAAAACACTAATGTTACCATCGATTAAACGCTAAACAATTAACCAATTAATTATTGTTTTTTGGCAGCTCTGATAAGCAAAAAAAGATTATTTTTGCTATCTAAAGAAAGCGGTTATGAACGGATTACACGAAAAATATATTCGTAAAATTGATGCCACTCCAATGGATTTCACCAGAAGTTTAATGGATACGATTCGTTGGGAGGCACGACTAATAGGAATAAAAGGAGCGAGAGGAGTAGGTAAAACGACCTTGATTTTACAATACATCAAAAAAAACATACCTATTGATCAATCCAGTTTATATGTAAGTTTAGACAATATTTGGTTTGCAGACAATACGATTAGTTCCTTGGTAGACCAATTTGTAAAACAAGGAGGCAAATTCCTTTTTTTGGATGAAGTACATAAATATGCCAATTGGTCCCAGGAATTAAAAAATATATACGACGATTATCCCGAACTTAAAATTGTTTTTACAGCTTCCTCTTTATTAGAAATTCTCAATGCGAGAGCTGATCTTAGTAGGCGTGCCATAGTCTATACGATGCAAGGGTTATCCTACTGCGAATACTTAAATTTAAAGTTGGGATTACACTTGCCAAGTTACAGTTTAAACGATATTCTTGAAGGGCATTTGGCGATTAGTAGAAAAATTAACACGCATATAAAACCGTTGCAGTATTTTTCAGGTTATTTGCAGCAAGGTTATTTTCCTTTTTTTCAGGAAGTTCCGGAACTCTATTTTCAGCGGATAGAAGAAGTAATGAACCTGATTCTAGAAATAGAATTACCGTTGTTGCGAAAAGTGGAAGTAGCTTATGTGTCTAAATTGAAGCAATTGTTGCAAATTATTTCGGAATCTGTGCCTTTTGTTCCCAATGTCACTAAATTGAGTGAGCGGATTGGGGTAAACAGGAATACTTTTGTGAGTTATTTGTATTTTTTGGAGGAAGCCCATATTACACGAAATTTGTATAAAGATGCCAAGGGGATTACGCAATTGCAAAAACCCAACAAAATATTTTTGGAAAATACCAATTTGCAATATGCGCTATCACCAGACCATGCCAATATTGGGAATATACGGGAAACGTTTTTTTTAAATCAATTAAGCCTAAAGCATACGCTGGAATATATTGACGGAACTGATTTTTTAGTAGATCACCAATACCTATTTGAAGTGGGTGGAAAGTCAAAAAACAAGCGTCAAATCAAAAATCAGGATAATAGCTATCTTGTGGTTGATGATGTTGAATACGGTATGGGAAATAAAATACCACTGTGGTTGTTTGGTTTTTTGTATTAATTAGGTAAATGTCAGGTGTATTTAGTGTTCAGTATTCAGGTAGCAGTTATAGGTTAAAAAAAGTTTAATCGTTTAGGAAGGGGTTAATCGGTTAAGAAAAGGTTAATCGGTTAATCGAATTAAAAAACAATTAACCAGTTCAACAATTAAACGATTTACCCGCCTTGGTGAAAGATATGATGCAAAGCGACATAAAACTAATGCAAAAAGACCAGTATTTAAAAGATGGGGGTTATACGACCTTGAATTATTTTGAGTAGATTTTAGAAAAAGAAAAGATTAATTTATAAAAATAAAAAAATGGATTTAAATGACAAATCAATATTAATTACGGGAGGTACAGGTTCTTTAGGAAAAGCGCTTACTGAAAATATTTTAAAAAAATGGCCAAATGTAAAACGATTGGTTATTTTCTCAAGAGATGAGCAAAAGCAATTTTTAATGGCGCAGGATTATCCGGTTTCTAAATATCCTCAAATACGTTTTTTTATCGGTGATGTAAGAGATAAAGATAGGTTAATTAGAGCCTTTGACGGGATTGATTATGTGATACATGCCGCAGCGATGAAACATGTCCATATTGCAGAGTACAACCCTGATGAGTGTGTGAAAACAAATATTGGAGGTGCACAAAATGTGATACAGGCAGCAATTCAAATGGGGGTGCAAAATGTTGTTGCGCTATCTACTGATAAAGCTTGTGCACCAATTAACTTATACGGGGCAACCAAATTAACATCAGATAAATTGTTTGTTGCAGCCAACAATATCAAAGGAAAACGCAATATTAAATTTTCAGTGGTTAGGTATGGTAATGTGATGGGATCTAATGGATCTGTAATTCCTTTTTTCTTAAATAAGAAAACGGAGGGCGTTTTGCCGATAACAGTCGATACCATGACAAGGTTTAATATTTCGCTTCAAGGAGGTGTTGATATGGTGTTACATGCTATGGAAACAGCTTGGGGCGGTGAAATATTTATCCCTAAAATACCATCTTATAAAATTATGGATGTTGCTGAGGCAATAGGCCCTGAATGTGAACATAAAATAATTGGAATTAGACCGGGTGAAAAAATCCATGAAGAAATGATTACTTCCTCCGATTCATTTTTTACGTACAATCTAGGTAAATATTTTGTGATAATTCCCCAAACGCCAATATGGAAAATTAATGATTTTATTGCCAATTTTAATGCCGAATTGGTGCCTGATGGATTTTCATACAATTCCGGCACAAATACGGAATGGGAAACTGTTGAATCGCTGCGTAGTTTGATTAAGGAACACGTAGATTCTAATTTTATAGCATAATTATGAAACCAATACCATACGGAAGACAAAACATTACAGAAGAAGATATTCAAGCTGTTGTTGAGACCTTAAAATCTGATTATTTAACACAAGGCCCGAAAATTGCAGAATTTGAACATGCCTTTGCTAAATATATTGGAAGTAGATATGCGGTGGCCGTAGCCAATGGAACGGCTGCTTTACATTTATGTGCCTTGGCTTTGGACGTTAAAGAAGGGGATAAAGTGATAACCACCCCTATTACTTTTGCGGCATCGGCAAACTGTGTCCGTTATTGTGGAGGCGAAGTGGTATTTGCTGATATAGATCCTGAAACTTATTTATTGGATATCAATAAAGTTCGCAGTTTGTTGGAAGAGACACCAAAAGGAACTTATAAAGGACTTATCCCGGTAGATTTTGCCGGTAGGGCAGTAGATTTAGAAGCATATAGAAAATTAGCCGATGAATTTGACTTATGGATTATTGAAGATGCCTGTCATGCACCGGGAGGATATTTTAAGGATTCAAATGAAATTGCCCAAAATTGTGGAAATAGTACATTTGCCGATTTGGCCATATTTTCCTTTCATCCCGTGAAACATATTGCAGCAGGAGAAGGTGGAATGATTACGACTAATGATGAAGTACTTTACAAAAAACTGCTTGCTTTGCGTACACACGGAATTACAAAAAATGAATCGGAGTATAGCAATTCGGTAGCTTTTGCAAATGGGAATGAGAAAGGAGGTATTACCTATCCAGGTTGGTATATGGAAATGCAAACGCTGGGTTTTAACTATCGTTTAACTGATTTTCAAGCCGCTTTGGGATTATCACAATTGAATCGTGCAAATGAAGGATTGGAAAAAAGGAAGCAGATTGCCCAAACTTATTTGAATTCGTTTAATGGTAAAAGTTTTATTAAAGGACAATCCGGGGTTATTGATGGTCACGCCTATCACTTATATATTATTGAAGTTGAAGATAGATTGGGATTGTATAATTATTTACGCGAACATCATGTTTTTGCCCAAATACATTACATTCCTTGTCATTTAATGCCCTATTACAAGCAATTTGGCTGGAAAGAAGGCGATATGCCAAATGCTGAGAATTATTACAGAAATTGCTTAAGTTTGCCGATGTATCCAACATTGACAGGCGAAGAACAACAATATGTTATAAATACCATAAATAATTTTTATAATGGCTAATTTATGTATTATTCCGGCAAGAGGTGGCAGTAAACGCATTCCAAAAAAAAATATTAAGGATTTTCTCGGGAAACCTATTATTGCTTATTCTATTGAAGTGGCAATAAATTCTGGTCTTTTTGATGAGGTAATGGTTTCTACAGATGATGCTGAAATTGCTGAAGTTGCAAGAAAATATGGTGCTAAAATTCCTTTTTTACGAACAGATAAAACTGCAAATGATTATGCCACCACTTATGAGGTGATTGAAGAGGTTCTTGCAAAATATAAGGAGCTTAATAAAATATTTGATTTCACCTGTTGTCTTTATGCCTGTGCACCTTTTGTAACAGACAGAAAATTAGCAGATAGTTTTAAAATATTGCAAAAAAATAATTTTGACAGTGTATTTCCTGTAATGTCTTTTGGATTTCCAATTCAAAGAGCCTTAAAAATGGAAAGTGACAATAAAATAAACTTTTTTTATCCGGAGTTTAGTTTAACAAGATCTCAGGATCTAGAGCAAAGTTATCATGATGCAGGCCAGTTTTATTGGATGAATACTGAAAAATGTTTGCAACAGAAGAAAATAGTAACTGACAATACAGGAAGTATCATTGTATCCGAACTGGAAGGACAGGATATAGACAATGAAATTGATTGGAAATTAGCGGAATTAAAATATGAATTGTTACAAAGTATTAAGTAAACAAGTATTTACTAAAGGAAATTTCTCTTTAGTTCCAATTAGATATGAGGATCGTTTTGACATCATGAAATGGCGCAATGAGCAAATTTATCATTTAAGGCAAAATAAGCCACTTACGATTGAAGACCAAGAAAATTATTTTAATAATGTAGTTAATAAACTTTTTAAACAAGATGAACCCAATCAAATTTTATTTTCCCTTTTGGAAAATGGAGATTGCATAGGTTACGGAGGCTTGGTTCACATTAATTGGTCAGATAAAAATTCGGAAATATCTTTTATCATGAATACGGTATTGGAAACCAAAAGATTTAGTGAAATTTGGTGCACCTATTTGTATTTATTAGAACAAATGGCTTTTACAGATTTAAATTTGCATAAAATTTTTACTTATGCATTTGATTTGAGACCTTATTTGTATGAGGTGTTTTTGAAAAATGAATTCAAAGAAGAAGCACGACTAAAAGAACACAGTTTTTTTAATAATAAATATATTGATGTAGTAATTCATT
>DAIQBF010000182.1:0-6751 GCA_036781305.1 Lutibacter sp. | reverse complement strand
TAACTTCTAACTTCTAATATCTAACTTCTAATATCTAATATATAAAACCCAACACCATGAACAATACCAACAGACGACCAAAAGATTTTATGAAATCATTGCAATTTATTCACTTTTCTCTATTGTTTTTCATTGTTATGTTTGCGGCGTATGTTGCTTTAAGTGCAGGAAGCCAGTTATTTTTTTCTTATCAGGAAGATAAAATGTTTTTATATATGGCAATTACAATTTCATTTGCGGGCAATTTATTCAGCAAATATTTATATGCCAAACTCTTAAAACAAATTCCTTCGGATGCCAATCTGTCTCAAAAAGCAGTTAAATATACCACAGCCCATATTTTTAGGGTTGCTATGCTTGAATTTCCAGCATTGATGTGTGTTATTTTTGTGATGGAATCCAACAATAGTTTTTATTTTATTTTAGTCGGAATCTTAATCCTTATGATACTTTCAGTTTATCCGACCAAATATAAATTTGCAAATGAAGTTCCCTTATCGGCAAAAGAAAAATCAATGTTAGAAAACCTTTAAATAGTTTTTTAATTTTTAGATATTTGCAAACTAATTTTTCAAGATGGCACAAAAACCAAGCATACCAAAAGGAACTCGTGATTTTTCACCTTCAGAAGTGGCAAAGAGAAACTATATATTTTCAACCATTAGACAGGTATTTGAAACCTACGGATTTCAGCCTATAGAAACGCCAAGTTTTGAAAATTCCGAAACTTTAATGGGAAAATATGGAGAAGAAGGGGACCGATTGATTTTTAAAATATTGAATTCGGGAGATTATTTGAGTAAGGTTGAAGATCAACTGCTTCAAGCTAAAGACAGTTTGAAAGTCACCTCTAAAATTTCAGAAAAAGCCTTGCGTTACGATTTAACGGTGCCTTTTGCACGCTATGTGGTACAACACCAAAACGAGATTGAATTTCCTTTTAAACGCTATCAAATGCAACCTGTTTGGCGCGCCGACCGTCCGCAAAAAGGACGTTTTAGAGAATTTTTTCAATGTGATGCCGATGTGGTTGGCAGTAAAAGTTTGTGGCAGGAAATTGAATTTGTGCAATTGTATGATGCCGTATTTAGCAAGTTAAAGTTAACAGGCACCACTATTAAATTGAACAATCGTAAAATATTGGCGGGCATTGCCGAAATAATTGGCGCTGCAGACAAATTAATTGATTTTACGGTAGCACTCGATAAATTGGATAAAATTGGCGCCGATGGCGTTTCCAAAGAAATGATGGAAAAAGGCATTTCTGAACAAGCTATTGAAAAAGTGAAACCGTTATTCAGCTTTGAAGGAAGCAACCATGATAAATTAAATCAGTTGCAGGAATTATTGACCGAATCTAAAGAAGGCACAAGCGGCGTGGAAGATTTGCGATTTGTGGTTGATACTGTTGAAAAATTCGGATTGGAATCGGCGAAATTAGAGATTGATGTTACCTTGGCGCGGGGATTGAATTATTACACTGGTGCCATTTATGAAGTTTCTGCTCCGAAAGGCGTAAATATGGGGTCTATTGGCGGTGGCGGAAGATATGATGATTTAACTGGAATTTTCGGTTTAAATGATATGAGTGGCGTTGGTATTTCTTTTGGGCTGGATCGTATTTATTTGGTGCTTGAAGAATTAAATTTATTTACTGATCTGGAGTTGCCAAAACCAAAAGTGCTATTCATCAATTTTGGCGAATCGGAAGCTGCATTTAGTATGAAAGCCTTGGTTGAATTAAGGAAAAACAACATAAAATCCGAATTGTATCCAGATAGCGCTAAATTGAAGAAGCAAATGAATTACGCTAACAAAAGAGAAATACCGTATGTTGTAATGGTTGGTTCTTCAGAAATTGAAAATGATACTTACACCTTAAAGAATATGCAAAGTGGCGAACAGCAAGTGTGCAGTTTAAAAGAATTAATTAGAATCACAGCGCAACTTTAAAATAATTCGTAAATTTGTAGGCTAATCAACAGAAAATGTTTGAAGGTAAAAACATAATGACAAATAGAATAGATGAAATGGGAGACGATCACGTAGGATCTTCTGCTAAAACACCTTTAAGAGCTGATGCTTTTGAAATTTCAGACCAAGAAAAAATTGCACGTATTCAAGCGAGCGTAAAGGATATTTTGATTACTTTGGGGATGGATTTGGAAGATGACAGTTTAAAAGGAACTCCAAAAAGAGTGGCGAAATCATTTGTGAATGAACTTTTCGGCGGATTAAATCCGGCCAATAAACCTAAATTATCAACATTCGACAATAATTATAAATATGGCGAAATGCTGGTTGAAAAAAATATTGTTGTTTATTCCACTTGTGAGCATCATTTATTGCCAATTGTTGGCAGGGCTCATGTAGCTTATATTTCTAACGGAAACGTCATTGGATTGTCTAAAATGAATCGCATTGTTGATTATTTTGCAAAACGACCACAAGTTCAGGAGCGTTTAACCATGCAGGTGGTTCAATCATTACAGGAAGCATTGGGAACGGATGACGTGGCCTGTGTAATTGACGCCAAACATTTGTGCGTAAATTCACGTGGTGTGCGCGATATTGAAAGCAGTACGGTAACATCAGAGTTTGGAGGAAAATTTAAAGATGAAAATGTTCGTCGCGAATTTTTAGACTATATTAAAATGGATACAGATTTTGAAGCCATAAAATAAATACATTGAAACCATAATAAAAAAAGCATCCATTCGGGTGCTTTTTTTAGTTAGGCACCAATAAGTTAAATGGATAATAAGGAATATTTCGAAATATCAAGAAAAAATATAGTGACCAAAATGGATTTTATTAGATAGTCTTTTGCTGATTTTAATTCATAGTATTTTCTCCTTGTTGTCCAATCAAATTTCTAATACAAATAGGTCGCCCTGATGGGGCTTTAATTACTAAATGATTTTATGTTTCTACATATATTTAGCTCATAAAGAGCTACTTTAGTCCCATTGGGACTTACTGTTTGTAGAAAAATGGATTTCCCCTGAAAACAAGCCCCATCGGGGCGAACTGTTTGTAAAGTCCCATTATGATTGAGATAAATCATTTTTTATGAATTTTAATCGGACAATATTGTAATTTTTTATAGTTCACAAATAAAATAAGCTGAATTATAAAAAATAAATTTAGCATTAAGTATTGCCTTAAAATAATAGCTATTTCATCAACAATTTGCTTGTTTCTGAATATTTTTCAGATTTTTATAAATTGCCGGCAATAAAGGCATCAAGTTTATGGTCTAATTGTATTTCTGAACAAATTATTGTCATAACTTTGTTTGGTTATTTGAATAAAATTAATAAAAAGAAATTAAGATGGATTTTAAAGTTGGAGACAAGATTGCTGTTCTTGATGATGTTATTAAAGGAAAAGTTACGGAGGTGCATCCCACAAAAATTGTAATTGAAGATAAAGATGGATTTTCTTATGAATATGCGCCAAAAGAATTGGTTATCATTAAAGAAAGTCAGAAAGAGCTTTCTAAATACAGCGATATTGACAATGAATATTTATCCGAAAAAATTAATGAAACTTCTTCCAAGAAACATGCGCCAAAATTTAAAACCAATTTGAAACCAGACAAGTTGCCGCCTATGGAAGTCGATTTGCACATCAATCAACTCATCGCTTCAACAAAAGGAATGGACAATTATGATATGTTGACGCTTCAGTTGGAAACCGCCAAACATAAATTGGAATTTGCCATTAAAAACAAGATTCCGAAAATTGTTTTTATTCATGGAATGGGCGCAGGAGTTTTAAAAACAGAGTTGGAATATCTGTTTAAAAATTACAATGTTTACTGGAATGACGCCTCATTTCAAAAGTACGGTTTGGGCGCAACAGAAGTAAAAATCTATCAAAATCCTAAAAATTAATTCTTAATTGTAAAAGTGCCAAAATTAAAATTTTCATGGTAAATGCGATCTTTGCCATTATTAAAATCCAAATTTGAAATGTTAATTTCATAGGAATAGCCAGTTAGGATATTGTCTTTCAAAATTTTTGCGGTTGTAATGTTTACGGTTCCTGTGTTTTCTGCTTTAAATTCTTTTATAATTTTTGGTTCTATAGGCGGAATGTCCTGACAAAAATACTTATCAGTAATACCCACATCAAAAATCCGATAGGTTGCGGTAACTGTTGCTGAAATAGGAAGTGGTTTTACTTTTACTATGGTATCAATAGCTGTTGGCGGTAGTGTTAAGACCAATACCTCAGTTTTTTTGGTGTTTGTGATATACAAAACATATGCACCGCATTTATTCACTGTTTCGGTAAATTCAAAGACAGGAACATCAAAATCCCCATCGTTGCAAGCATTGAGGGTGAAAGCCAAAAAGAGTATCAATAGTTTTTTCATAAGTAATAATTTCAACGCAAAAATAACAGTTTTAGTCAAGTCAACGTTAATTGAAACCAACTATTTTAATTACTTTTGTTTTAATGAAAACAATATACTTAGATAACGCCGCCACAACACCCATATTGCCCGAAGTAATTGATGCCATTTCGGGTGCGATGACCGATGTTTACGGGAATCCGTCATCAATCCATCACGTAGGGAGAAAGGCAAAATCGATGGTTGAAACAGCGCGTAAAAATATCGCAAAACATTTTAACGCTTCAGCCCAGGAAATTATTTTTACGGCTGGCGGAAGTGAAGCTGATAATTTAATTCTGAGAAATGCCGTTACCAATTTGGGCGTCACAACAATTATTTCATCCAAAATTGAACACCATGCCGTTTTGCACACCTTGGAAAACCTTCAAAATGAGTTTGACATTATGGTTAAATATGTTGATGTGGATGAGAGTGGCAATGTGGATTACGGGCATTTAGAAAAGCTGCTGCAAGAATCGGATGAAAAGAAATTGGTGAGTTTGATGTACGTGAATAATGAAATTGGCAACATTTTGAACCTTGAAAAAGTATCGGAATTGTGCTTGGCCAACAATGCTTTATTTCATTCTGATACAGTGCAGGGTGTTGGGCATTTTAATATGGACCTAAAGAAAATACCTATTGATTTTTTTGTGGCAAGCGCCCATAAATTTCACGGGCCGAAAGGAGTTGGGTTTGCTTACATAAAAAAGGGATTTGGCATTCATCCAATTTTACATGGAGGCGATCAGGAGCGTGGCGCCAGAGCCGGAACAGAAAATGTGCACAGTATTTTGGGAATGGAAAAAGCGCTGGAAATTTCTTGCAGGAATATACAGAAAGAGTCCGCTTATATTCAAGATTTAAAGAATTATTTTATAAGTGAATTAAAGCAAAATTTTGAAGGTGTTGAATTTAATGGCCGTTCAGAAAGTGAAAACGACAGCAGTTATACGATTTTAAATGTTCGTTTTCCAAAAGATTATGCGATGTTGCTTTTTAATTTAGACTTAAAAGGCATTGCGGTTTCAGGAGGAAGTGCTTGTCAGAGCGGAAGCAATATGGGGTCGCATGTTTTACATGCAATATTGCCTGAAAAAGAAGCGGAAAAAACTTCTGTTCGATTTTCATTTTGTAAATTTAACACCGTTGAAGAGCTAGATATTGTAATACAAACTTTAAAAAAATTAATAAATTAGATGCTTAATTATCCTATTAAGTTTTATCCCATTTTAAAAGAAAAAATTTGGGGCGGAACAAAATTAATGACACAACTTCATAAAAAATCGACCTCAAAAAATGTTGGTGAAAGTTGGGAACTGTCTGATGTTGACCATAATGTCTCTGTGGTTTCAAATGGAAAATTAAAAGGAAAAACCTTGGGTGAATTGTTGGAAACCCACAAAGAGGAATTGATTGGCATAAATAATTATAAGCGTTTTGGGAATAATTTCCCTTTATTGATAAAATTTATTGACGCAAAAGAGGATTTGTCCGTTCAGGTGCATCCAAATGATGCACTAGCAAAAAAACGCCACAATTCATTTGGAAAAACGGAGATGTGGTATATTATGCAGGCCGACCAAGCTTCAAAACTTATTGTGAATTTTAACAAAGAAATTACGCCGGACCAATATCTAAATTATGTCGCCGAAAAAGAAGTGCCTTCCATCTTAAATTATGAAAAAGTAAAAGCGGGCGATGCCTTTTTTATTGAGCCGGGAACGGTTCATACTATCGGTGCCGGAATTGTATTGGCCGAAATTCAGCAAACCTCAGATATTACCTATAGAATTTATGATTGGGATAGGGTTGATGACAATGGAAATCCGAGAGAATTGCATACAGACTTGGCCATTGAAGCCATCAATTTTAATGATAAAATCAGGGCGAAACACCAGTACTCCACCTTTATAAATTCGCTAAACACAATTGTAAAATGCGAGTATTTTACAACTAATTTTATTCATATTGTTGGAGAAAAGGAATTGGATTATGAGGAAACGGATTCATTTGTAATTTTTATGTGCGTTCAGGGAAAGGCAATAATTTCAATTGATGCGCATTCTGAAAAGCTTAACTTAGGGGAAACGGTGTTAATTCCGGCTACTGCAAATAAAGTGACGATAGCCTCAAAAAATTGTAAATTATTGGAAGTAACCGTCTAAATCACATTCACTTCAATTTCAAGTGCTATTTTAAAAATCTCCTTCACTTTTTGTTGAATTTTTTGGGCCAATGCGTAAACTTCTTTACCACTTGCGTTGTTGTAATTCACCAAAACCAGTGCCTGTTTTTCGTGAACGCCGGCATCTCCAAATCGTTTTCCTTTAAATCCGCATTGTT
>DAIQBF010000181.1:0-6802 GCA_036781305.1 Lutibacter sp. | reverse complement strand
ACATGCAAACTTTTTTTTTTTTTTTAATTAATGCGGTAACAATTTTTTGAAATTGATTTTGCCAAAGTTTCTAACAGCAATAAATCTTCTTCATTTTCGGCTTCGATGCAAATTGGAACAGTGGAAAAATTAACTTTTCTTTCTTTGGAAAAGGTTTGCAACAGGTAAAAAACCCCTTTGTTGGAAATTGATTTAAGTTCGTCCATCGCCATACTTCCCGAAGTATGGACCACCAATTTGTTTTTTAAATTTAAGGTTGAAGAAAGCTCAGAAATGGCATTGTCGGAAACCGCAATGATGTAAATATCGGCATCTTTTAATTCCGATAAATTATTTGTGATTGAAGTGCTGTTTTTAAAACAATTAATTTTTTCAAGGCTTCTATTGTAAACCTGAACAAGATTAACTGCATTATTTTGCAACAACACACTTGTTAAATGATAGGCTACATTTCCGCCGCCAAGGATTACGATATCAATCATAATGCGAAGGTAAAAAAAAGTTAAAAGTTAAAAGTTAAAAGTTAAAAGTATATTAGGCAAAAGATAAAAAAGGTTAAATGTTATTAGTTAAAGATTAAATTTTAAAACCAGTAACTAATAACATTTAAACTAACAACTCAAAATTAATAATTCAAAACTACTTTATGGCCGCCTGCGCAGCGGCAACTCTTGCAATTGGAACTCTATATGGCGAGCAGCTAACATAATCCATACCAGTTTCGTGGCAAAATGCAATAGAGCTTGGCTCGCCGCCATGTTCGCCGCAGATACCGACTTTTAAGTTTGGTTTTGTGCTTCTGCCTTTTTCTGTTCCCATTTTAACCAATTGTCCAACACCTTCCTGATCGAGGACGTTGAAAGGATCGACGGTTAAAATTCCTTTTTCTATGTATATCGGTAAAAATTTTCCTGAATCGTCGCGGGAATATCCAAAAGTCATTTGGGTTAAATCGTTGGTGCCAAAAGAGAAAAATTCGGCACGTTGCGCAATTAAATCGGCTGTTAAGGCGGCGCGCGGGATTTCAACCATCGTACCAACCAAATACGGAAGGGTGTCATTTCTTTCCTCAAACACTTTGTTTACCGTGGCTCTAATGATATCTTCTTGTGCAATATATTCTTTTAACGTTCCAATTAAAGGAACCATAATTTCTGGGACGGCTTTAATTCCTTTTGCTTTCAAATTTAAGGCAGCTTCAATAATCGCCCTGGTTTGCATTTCGGTAATTTCGGGATAAGTATTTCCCAAACGGCAGCCTCTATGGCCCAACATCGGATTGAATTCTGCCAATTCTGCCACTTTATTTTGTATAAAACTTAAAGAAACATTCATGTCTTGTGCCAATTCTTCTTGAAGCGCCAATTCATGAGGAACAAATTCGTGTAAAGGTGGATCTAACAGGCGGATGGTTACCGGTAATCCCTGCATAGCTTCAAAAATTCCTTCAAAATCGCTGCGTTGCATTGGGAGCAATTTTACCAAAGCCGCTTTTCTTCCATCCACATTCTCTGCCAAAATCATTTCGCGCATGGCTTTTATGCGATCTTCATGAAAAAACATGTGTTCTGTTCTGGTCAATCCGATACCTTGTGCACCAAAATTACGCGCTATTTTTGCATCTTTTGGCGTATCGGCGTTAGTGCGTACTTTCATGGTTGAATATTTGTCGGCCAACATCATAATTTCAGCAAATTCCCCGCTTAGTTCAGGTTCAACAGTTGCCAAATTTCCTTCAAAAATATTTCCAGTTGAGCCGTTTAAAGAAATCCAGGCACCTTCGTGATAAACTTTTCCATTGATTCCCATTGTACGGCTTTTATAATCGATTTTTAAAGCGCCAGCGCCAGAAATGCAACATTTGCCCATACCTCTGGCAACCACTGCAGCATGGGAAGTCATACCGCCACGGGCAGTTAGAATCCCATTTGCAATATTCATTCCTTCTAAATCTTCAGGAGACGTTTCAATTCGCGCTAAAATCGTATTTTTATATTTATGGGCTTCATCTGCAAAGAAAACAAGTTGGCCACTTGCGGCGCCAGGTGAAGCTGGCAAGCCTTGCGCAATCACCGTAGCTTTTTTCAGGGCTTTTGGATCAAAAATAGGGTGTAACAATTCATCCAGTTTATTTGGTTCTATGCGCAAAATCGCTTCCTTTTCATCAATCAGCCCTTCTTTTAATAGGTTTGTTGCAATTTTAACCATTGCGGCACCGGTGCGTTTTCCATTTCTTGTTTGCAGCATCCAAAGTTTACCTTCTTGTATGGTAAACTCCATATCTTGCATATCCCGGTAATGATTTTCAAGTTTTTGTTGATATTCATTAAGTTCGGCATAAATTTCGGGCATTAATTCTTCTAAAGAAGGATAATTTTTAATCCTGTCGGCTTCTTCAACTTTTGCCAATTTTGCCCAACGCATGGAACCTAATTTAGTGATTTGCTGGGGCGTTCTTGCACCTGAAACTACGTCCTCGCCTTGGGCGTTGATTAAGTATTCACCGTTGAATTGATCTTCGCCCGTTGCGGCATCACGCGTAAAACAAACTCCTGTGCCCGATTGAATGCCCATATTTCCATAAACCATGGCTTGCACACTTACTGCTGTTCCCCAATCATCAGGATAGCCGTGCATTTTCCTGTAATAAATAGCCCTATTTCCATTCCAGCTGTTGAAAACCGCGATAACGGCACCCCAAAGTTGGTTCCAAGGATTTGTGGGAAATTCGTGGCCAGTACGTTTTTTTATGGCAATTTTAAAGTCCTTAACCAAATCTTTTAAATCCTGCACTGTAAAATCAGTGTCTAATTCAATCCCTCTTTTTTCTTTCAAAGCCTCCATTATTTCTTCAAAAGGATCAATATCATCTTTCGATTCGGGTTTCATCCCCAATACAACATCACCGTACATTTGAATAAAACGACGATAGGAATCCCAAGCAAAACGTTCATTATTAGATTTTTTTGCTATTCCAATAACAACTTCATCGTTTAAGCCTAAGTTCAAAACAGTGTCCATCATACCGGGCATGGAAGCTCTTGCACCCGAACGGACAGAAACCAATAAAGGGTTTTCTTTATCGCCAAATTTAGTGCCCATTATTATTTCAATATTCTCTATTGATTGTTCAACTTCTGGGGAAATAAGGCGTATTACTGCATCTTTTCCCAATAGGTTATATTCTGTGCAAACTTCTGTAGTGATTGTAAAACCGGGGGGAACCGGGATTCCAATTAAACTCATTTCGGCCAAGTTAGCGCCTTTGCCTCCAAGAAGATTTTTCATTTGGGTATTGCCATCTGCAGTTTTATTTCCAAATTTAAAAACTCTTGTTTTAACTTTTTCCAGCGATTCCATTAGAATTTTATTTTAGGTTAATAATGTGTTTATTCAAATAAGGTTTTAACAAAATTAAACACTAAAGTTATTATTTTAAATGATTTATATCACTTTAATTCTTGTTGCATTGCAACCTTTGGACTTTTTATTTTTGAACAAATACTAAACAAACTCTGTTTTATCGATATCGAAGTTTATTTTGTCATAAAAGTATTTGGCGCTAATTTGAGTTTCAATTTTTAATTTACGTAATAAGCAAACTTATAGCAGCTTACTTGTGGTTTACTGATATTTTAAAGAAATAAGATTATTTTAAATAATAATTCATCAATTGGTTAAAATATTTATATAAAATTAACATATTTTCTATAATTGTTAAATAAAACTAAATGAATAATTTCCAATTCTTTAATAATATTTTAAGATTCAGCAAATAGTATAGTAACAAAATATTGATGATATATTTTATAAATAAATAGAATTTCCTACTATATTAGCACCGTGAAAAATTTATTTAGAATCATAGGAATTATGTTGTTAACCACGGTTTATTGTTGCGCAATAAACTTGGTGGTGATCAATTCACAAAATTCAGGTTTCTCAGATAAATCGATTAATCTAAAAGAAAAGAATGACACAACAGTTTCCGTAAAACTGTTTTGTACCGATTCGCAATTTGAGCGTTTGGCGGAACCTTCAAGCATTACACCACCAATTACCTTAAAAAACTCATTCAACGAATTTTTTACATGGGCGAAAATTAAGGAAAACCTTTTTGCCAATGAATTTACGCAATACATTTCCATTTCAAGAAATTTTCTTGTCAAATATCTTAAAGCAAACATCATTTTTCCCTTTCATTATTTTTGGTAATTCATTATAAATTAACATTTGTCTGTATTTGGGCAATTCAATTGATTTTTTGCTGGTTTTGTATCCCAACAAAACCTGTTTAAATATTTAATAAAATCAAAATAATTTTAAAATGAATTTAGGAACCGCTATCACAGGGGCTACTTTTATAGCCATTTTTATGATGCCATTTATATTAATGCTTAATGGCAGAAAAAAGAGAGAAAGACTCATATTACAATCTATTTCAGCCATTGCAAATAATCTTAATTGTAAAATTTCACAATACGAATTATACGAAGAATTTGCTATAGGGCTTGACGAAACTGCCAATTATCTTTTCTTTTTAACAAAAACAAAGGACAAAGAGGTTGCCCAATACCTTAATTTAACTGAAATTAAATCGTGTAAGGTCGTTAAAACCGAGCGTAACATTGGCAATAAATTAAATAATTATACAACCATCGAGAATCTTGGTTTACATTTTTCGTTTTTTAACAAAAATAACCCAGACATCATTTTAACATTTTACGATGCGGAAGAAAACATGGAATTGAATGGGGAAGTTCAGACGATTGAGAAGTGGGCTAAAATTGTTAACGATAGATTGAAACCATAACAAACGAAGTAAAAAACAGGTCCTGTTGGCTAAGCCACGGGACTTTTTTATTGAAATAAAAACGATGGCAAAATTAGGAATATTCACCAACTATTACTTTTAAACAGTTATATTTGGGGCAATATATCTAGTTAGCTCCAAAAAATGAAAATCTTTTTTAAAACACAAATAAACGAATTGAATAGACAGCTTATCCTTAAAAGAAACATTCGGGATTTTGCTTTTATATGTATAGGTGTAACCCTTGCCAGTATTGGCCTGAAAGGTTTTTTATTTCCCAATAATTTTTTGGATGGCGGTGCGATGGGCGTTTCTTTGTTGCTTCAAATTTTAACAGGAATCAACCTTTCAGTTTTAATTGTTTTAGTCAATTTACCGTTCATACTATTGGGTGCCAAACAAATTTCTGTATCATTTGCCATTAAAAGCAGCTTGGCGATTTTAGCATTGGCTATTTTGGTGCAAATTATTCAAGTCCCCACAATTACTGATGACAAGCTTTTAATAGCTGTTTTTGGAGGATTTTTTCTGGGTGCGGGAATCGGATTTTCCATTCGTGGAGGAGCGGTAATTGATGGTACCGAGGTGCTTGCCATATCCATTAGCAGAAAATCCAGTTTAACGGTAGGCGATTTTATATCAGTGTTTAATGTTTGTCTTTTTGTGCTTGCGGGTGCAATAGTGAGTGTAGAAACCGCCATGTATTCGATGTTAACGTATTTTTCTGCCTCTAAAACCGTAGATTTTATCATCAACGGGATAGAAGAATATATTGGTGTGATGATTGTTTCTGATGACGCTGAAATAATAAAGGAAATGATTGCGACAAAATTGGAACGAGGTGTTACTGTATTTAGATCTGATGGAGGCTATGGCACTAAAGGCAAGGCTATGCCAGATCGGAAAATATTGTTTTGTGTTGTTACACGACTTGAAGTTTCCAGAGTGCTCTTAGAGGTCGATAAAATTGACCAAACCGCATTTGTAATTCAATACCCAATAAAAGACACCAAAGGCGGAATGATAAAAAGACGGCCATTGCACTAGAAATATAAGCGTGAGCAAAAAAAGAGACCTTTTTACAGGTCTCTTTTTCTTGTAAAATAATTAATCAAACAATCTTTATTGGGGAGTTATGGTAACTTGTGTTATGGGGTTTCTGTCATTTGAAGAAACTTCAATGTCATTTGGATTATTATTGAATTCAAAGTTTAAAAGTTTAGGCAACTTTTGTATTGACGGGCTTATTTGACCAGAAAATTTATTGTTAAACAACAGCAATGTTTCTAATTTTGAAAGCTGGTTAAATTCAATTGGGATTTCTCCTTTAAATGAATTGTTTGCCAAAGATAACTCTGTTAAATTGGCTAAGGATCCAATCTGTTTTGGAAGTGTGCCGCTCATTCCATTGTCGAATAAACTCAATGTTTTTAAATGGCCTAAATTTTTAATTGCCGGAGATATTGTACCTGTTAATTTATTGCTGCTTAAGTGCAACACCTCTAGGTTAGTGATGTTGTAAATAGATTCTGGAATATTTCCTTCAATAAAATTGTTAAACAAAACCAATTCTTTAAGGTTTTTTAAATTTCCGATTGCTGCAGGAATTTTACCTTCCAGCTGATTCATAAATAATTGGATAGTCACCAATGATTCAATGGTTGCAATTTCTGTAGGAATTAAACCGCTTATTTTATTAAATCCTAGATTTAAATGACGCAACGATTTCAAGTTTCCTATTGTGGAAGGAATTGGGCCCGTTAAATTATTTACGCTTAAATTAATTTCGGTAACCGTATTGTTTTCAATGGTTATTCCTTGCCATTCGGAAACATCTTTGGTTAAATCCCAACTGATATTCCAATTTGAGCCATTTGTCGATTTGTGCAAATCAAGCAATGCATTTTTTTCTAAATCTGAAATTTGTGAATAGGCGATAGGCGAAATTACCAGTAGAAATGCAATTGTAAGCGCTAATTTTTTCATCGT
>DAIQBF010000180.1:0-6852 GCA_036781305.1 Lutibacter sp. | reverse complement strand
TTTTTTGTTGGTACAGCTGCTGTTCGCCATTAATCAATCTGCTGTGTATCAAAATCTGTTGTGCTCGTTTCATCTGTTTATATTTTATTTTTTTGTTGGTAACAGCTGCTGTTCGCCATTAATCATTTCTCTGTGTGTCAAAATTTGCAATGCTCGTTTCATCTGTTTAATTTTTATTTTTTTGTTGGTACAGCTGCTGTTCGCCATTAATCAATCTGCTGTGTATCAAAATCTGTTGTGCTCGTTTCATCTGTTTATGATTTATTTTTTTGTTGGTAACAGCTGCAGCCTATCTGCCGGCAGGTTCGCTATTAATCATTCCTTTGTGTAACAAAATTTGTGATACTCGTTTCATCAATTAATGTTTATGAGTTTAAAAAATTAAGTAGATTATTGGAAATATCAAGAGCCAAATTAAATCGCACATATGCCAAAATGTGGCACTGGCTTCAAAATCCTCCAGCGCTAAATCCCTGCTTTTCTTGTTTAAACTGAAGTAAACCGAGCTTAATATCACCAATCCCACGATTACATGAATCACGTGGAACAAGGTAAGCATCCAATAAAATGAGAAAAATGTATTGTAGCCAATTGATAAGCCTGCCTCTATTTTTTCAAAATATTCAAAACTTTTTAATAGTAAGAAAAGGAAACCTCCCAACATGGTCAACTTCAAATAAAGGGAGGATTTTTTGATGTTATTGGCTTTAAAACTTTGTACGGATTTCACCATAAAAAAACCGCTGGTTAACAAAAAAATAGTATTTGTCAAACCAAATGTTGTGTTTAATAGCAACCTGGAGCTGTGAAATACTTCGGGTTCGTCTTTGCTGTAAATTACCATTGCAACTAAAGCCATTCCGAAAGTAAATAACTCCAAAAAAATGATAATCCACAATAGTATTCCCCCTGGCGGGTAATAAATGTTTTTTACGTTCACTTTGGCTAAATCCATATCTTTTTAATTTTGGAACGGGCAGGTCACGACCTGCCCCTACATTTAAAATATTAATCCCAGAACGGGCAGGTCACGACCTGCCCCTGCATTTAAAATATTAATCCCAGTCCAACAATCGTTTCTGGCCTTCTAATTTTTGAATTTCGGTAATGTCCTGTGACATCTCAATCACACCCTTATATTTTTTATCATTATCTCGAATGGCAAAATATCTGATATGGATAATTCTTCCTTTGAAATTAAACCAAAACTCGGCAACGTCTTTTGTTCCGGCTTTAAATTCGGCCACAATTCGCAACACCATATCCACACTTTTTGGCGGATGGCAAAAACGAACCTCGCGGCCAATAATTCCTTTGCTCCGTGGAAAAACCCTGTCATCTCCTCTATTGTAAAAGACTACTTTGTCATTTTCATCAACATAAGTGATGTCAACGGGTAAAAAGCGCAACAGTAAATTCACCTGTTCCGGCGTCATATAACCTTCATCGTAATGAAAAGTATTGTCTAAAGAAAAGGATAAATCGCGTTGCGTAAAATCTTCGCTTGGATGTACATATGCCGCCTCTTTAATTGCGGGATACGGTGTGGGTTTTACCAACAACATCCATCCTATTTCTTCATCTCCCTGATAAAATTCTTTCCAATCCTCTTCAGTTAACAATTCCATTGAGTTTGGAAACAAACGCATATCTTCTATGCTCAACAAACGTTTAATTCCATCAACCAAATAAGGAATGTTTTCAATAATTTTAGAGGTATTTTTTTCGGCATTATAATCATTTAACAATTTTATTTGCGCTCTTAAATTATCATGAAAAGACCACATTCCCTGACTTGGCCCTTCCCATCCGTGTTTTTCCAAATAAGGAAACAACTGATTTTCTTTGCGGGAAAATCGCTTTTCAATGGTTGTTAACTGATTAAAAATGTTAAAATATTTTTGAAAATCTTCCACAGGATCCGCTTCAGTCAATTCCAATAATATCTCTTGAATTAAGGCACTTTCCCTGTAATATACTTCAACAGGATGCCCTTTTGGCAATTTCTCTACGGTTGATAAAAATGAATTCATTTTTTGAGATTTTTAATTTTAATAATCGGTATTTGAAATTTTGTTCGAAATGGTTTCAATTTCTTTTTACAGAACTTCAAATTCAACACCGCTTTCCTTGCAAGCAACTTCCAAAGTTGTTCCGCCTCCACAACAAAAATCTATTTTATATTTACTAAAAACTTGGTCTGCTCCCATCTTTTTGGCCACTACTTCCGCAACAGTTTTTTCTTTGGTGATACCCATCATTTTTTGTTTAAATTATTGTGCAAATATACTAATAAAATACCAATTGGTCTTTTATTAATGCGTTAATTTTATTCCGGTCTCTAATTTAATAAAGCTCCTAACTTTGTGAGTCTTCGTGCGTTTTCTTTGTGCAGTTCCGTGTCACACCAATTACACAAAGTTTCACTAAGAGCCACTAAGCTTCACAAAGAAAAACTTCATTCGTATCACCTATCTCCATCAAAAAAAACAGTAGAACTTAAGTTTTCAAATATCCAAAAAACATAAACCTTCCACTCAAACAAAATGAACCTAAAAACAATAAAAAAAGTTAAGATCGACCCTAAGATTGGTGTCTGATTTTTTCAAATAGCTGGACCAAAGATTTTAGCAATTCAACTGGCGTGGTCAAAATTTGATAATGATTTTGCCCAAACATTTGCGGTAAATAATATTTGGCTTGTGCTTCTATCGCCAAGGCATAGGAATTTATTTGACGTTCGTTTAGTTCGCGCAAAGCCTGTTTAACATCGTTAACGCCATATTTCCCCTCGTACTTATCATAGTCGTTGGGCTTTCCGTCTGAAATTAAAATAACCCATTTATTTTTGGTGTCACGCTTGTCCAACACGGCGCCAGAATGTCGCAAAGCAGCACCAATACGAGTGTATCCGCTTGGTTCAACCGCACCAACTTTAAACTTTGCCGTGTTCCAATCTTCCTCGAAATCCTTTATGGTGATGTAGGTGGAATGGTTTCTTGTTTTTGAATAAAAGCAATCGATGGAAAAATCGATATTAAATTCGTTTAAGAGTTCACCAAATAAAATAGACACTTCTTTTTCAACATCAATTACACGGTTTCCTGCGGCGAAACCATCACTGGATAAACTGATGTCCAACAACAACAAAATGGACAAATCCTTTTCTTTTTTTCTTTTGGAAAGGTATATTTTTTCAGAAGGCGTATGGCCGGAATGCACATCAACAAACAAATCGGTTATCGCATCAATATCAAATTCCTCACCTTGGGTTTGCCTGCGCTGAAATTGGTATTTATTATTTACCGTGGTCAGCATTTTCCGCAATCCGATCAAGGTTGAATTATTTTTTAAAATCGTTCTTTTATAATAGGCAACATTCGATTTCAGCAGCGTTTTTGGATACACTTTACAAAAATCAGGTTTATAGGTGCGTTTGGAATAATCCCATTCATCATAAGTGATATGATATCCTGAACTGTCATATTCGGCGCTTTCAGAAACTGTAGTGTTTTCGATAAAATCGGCTTGGTAAACAGAATGTGCGGTATCATCAACGCGCACCGTATATTTCATGTTTAGCTCATCCAAAGCATTGGCGTGATCTTCTAAATCGTCATCGCCATCAAAATCTTTGAAATTACCGCCAAACTCTTCCGCGGTTTCCACTTTTTCAAATTGATGTTGCAGCACGGCGTCTTCTTGCTGTTTTACATCAACCTGCACTGAAATAATTTCTTCAACAGCTTTGGATTTTATGATGGTTTTTGGTTGATCTTCCTGTCCTTTTTTAAACTCATCAGTAAAATTCTTCAACACATTTCCCTCCTCTTCCAAATTATTTCGCATCCATTTTCCATAGATAAAAGAATAATCGGCAAGTTGTTCATCTTTGACTTTACTTTTATAAAATTGAATAAATAAATCGAAGTATTTTTTAGTGACAGGAAATTGTTCAAACATAGATTCCAAAACTCTTAAGGAAGTTTCTTCCGCTTTTTGTTGAGATTCCAATAATTCGTGCTCCTGTTGGTCATTCCAATTTAAATTCAAATTTTTTTGAACCGACAGATAAACTATTCTGAATAAATAAAAGGAAATATTCTCTTCTTCTGAAGGAAAATCGGAAAATGTAACCGGAAGAAAAAAGTTGTTGTTTTTATAGCCACCCTCTCTTTCTGCCTCAAAAATTTCAATGGATTCACCAGTGATGGCACGCGCAAAAATGGTCAATCGCGGTTTTAAATCTGTCAAGTTTACAGCATGAACGGTGTTTTCCTGTTTTTTAAGGCTGCGCCGCTTAAAGTAAAAAGCGAGTTTGGTAAACAAGTATTCATCGGGCTCGAACATTTTTTTAGTTTTCAGTTCTCAGTTTCAGTTCTCAGTTTCAGTTCTTAGTTTCAGTTTTTAGTTGTTTTTAATTTTAAGGCGTAAACTGCCAACTTCAACTGTAACTGTGGACTATTTCAAATCATCAGATTACACAAATCTTTAAGAGCTTCTATCACTTCTAAATCATCGGTCAACGGCTCAACAACGGCGACTTCAACCGAGAGTCTTTTTGGCAATCCGCTATGAATCAATTTGGCTGCATCAACCAACAAACGGGTTGAAACTGTTTCTGCCAAACCAAGTTCCGTTAAATTTCGGATTTTTGTGGCTATGTTTACTAATTTTTTTGCAATATCCAGTTCAATTCCGGTTTCGTTCACTAAGATTTCCGCTTCTATTTTGGCTTCAGGATAGGAAAAGGAAGTTGCAATAAATCGTTGTCGGGTTGATGGTTTTAATTCTTTAAATCCTTTTTGGTATCCGGGATTAAAGGACGCCACCAACATAAAATCGCTGTGGGCTTTAACCGTTTCCCCCAATTTATCGATAAACAATTCCCGCCGGTGATCGGTAAGCGAGTGAATGGCGACAATTACATCGGGTCTTGCTTCGGCAATTTCATCCAAATATATAATGGCGCCTTCCTTTATTGCGGTGGTAAGCGGGCCGTCTAACCAAATTGTCTCTGCGCCTTTTATAATGAAACGCCCAATTAAATCGGTTGAAGAAGTTTCTTCGTGACAGGAAATAGTGATTAATTTTTTTTCCAATTTATGGGCCATGAACTCAATAAATCGTGATTTACCGGTTCCCGTAGGACCTTTCAATAAAAAGGGAATCTTATTTTTGAAGGCGTGATCAAACACCTCAATTTCTTTACCGATTGCGTGGTAATATGGAGTTTTGATACTCATAGTTATTGTTGTTTTATGGTTTCATTAGCATCAAAAAACCAGCGCTTCCAATTATATACAATTTAAATAATATAACCTTCAACGCTGGAAATCCATCTAAAAAACTACAAAAAATTCTTTATTTACATTGGTTATTCATTAATTTCTAACGCTTCATCACTTGGTTTTCCATGTTTATAAAAATCGATGATATAAAGTATGATTCCTGTTGCAAATATGGTTGCGCAAAGCACCAAAACCACAAAGTGAACGGCAATTTCCTTTTGCACCAACATAAAGTCCATTTTAAACTTACGCTCTAAATAAACCTGGGCAACACCTGCCACACCAAAAGCGACAGTCATTCCAACCATTCCAACATTAGTCAGCCAAAAAGCCATTCGACCTCGAGAACTGTCGTATAATTTTCTTCCAGTCATATTAGGCAAGCTATAACTGATGATTGCAAAAACGATCATTCCATAAGCTCCCCAAAATGCTAGGTGGGCGTGCATTGCGGTAACTAAAGTACCGTGCGTATATAAATTTGTTTGAGGTAATGTATGGGCGAAACCCAATAAACCAGCACCCACAAACGATAAAATTGCGGCACCCAATGTCCAGTACAATGCCAATTTATTTGGATGCTTTCTCTCTCCTTTTCTGTACATGTTAACAGCGAATAAAGCCATCGCCAAAAATGCCAAGGGTTCCAATGCAGAAAAAATTCCACCAACAACTAGCCAAATTTTATTTACGCCAATATAATAGTAATGATGTCCTGTGCCCAAAACTCCTGATAAGAAAGTTAAACCTACAATTACATATAGCCATTTTTCAATGACTTCTCTATCCACACCAGTCAATTTTATCAAAAGGAAAGATAAAATACCCCCCATAATCAATTCCCAAACGCCTTCAACCCATAAATGAACCACCCACCAACGGAAAAATGAATCCGTTACCTGACTGTCAAATGGCAACATTCCCGGCAAATACAACAATGCGGCAAAAAGCAATCCCATAGAAAGTACCAAAGCCGTAGTTGTTTGTCGTTTTCCCTTAAACAATGTCGTTAAAATAAGCCCTAAAAATAAGAGTACATTTAGGACAACCAAATAATCCAATGGTCTTGGAATTTCCAAAAATTTTCTTCCTTCCCAAATATTGAAGTGAAATCCGACAATGGCTGTTACGCCAACCAATGCCAAACTAATCAATTGGACGTAAGCCCATTTTACGTTAACCAACTCGCGTTGCGCTTCTTCGGGAATAATGTAATAGGCGGCTCCCATAAAGCCAGACAATAACCAAACTACCAATAAGTTTGTATGAACTGCCCTTGCGGTATTAAAAGGTATAAATTCGTGTAAATTATCGAACCCAATGCGGGCAAATCCCATGATAAAGCCATAGGTAATCTGTAAAACTAACAGCAGCATAGAAAGGGCAAAAAACCAATAAGCCACTTTTTGTGATTTATATTTCATAATGTTCTTTTTTATTTGTTTTTTATCGGTCATTATCAATAGCTCATATTTTATTTTTGTCCGAATGAAAATTTGTTTAAGCTATTTCATAATGTTCTTTTTTATTTGTTTTTTATCGGTCATTATCAATAGCTCAT
>DAIQBF010000179.1:0-6904 GCA_036781305.1 Lutibacter sp. | reverse complement strand
TTTTTTATTAGTAATATACTGTCAAATACAAGATACATTGGACACAATAGGAATACAGCCATAATTCATAGCTTCTCCTATTACTTTTGGGAATCCCTCATTTTCAGAAGGGAGCACTATAAAATGGCATAACTTATAAATTTCATTTATTTCCTCCTTCGGCAAAAATCCTTTAAAAATAACATTTATTTTAAATTCTCCAGTCCTTGTACAGTAGTATTCTTTCAGCTCCCCATCACCTACAAAATAAAAACTTCCAAATTTAATATGGCTATATTCCTCTATGGCGGCTAAAATTTTATCAATTCCTTTTTCAACATTGAAAGTGCCCACGTAACAAAAGTTTATTTTTCCAATATTTACTTTATGTGGAATTGTATTTTTTCCCTCTTCTCTGTTTTCTTGCGTTAAACACGGATTCTCAAATGTTATACATTGCTTTGGTTGGTTTTCCCATTCGCCATTAATTGTCACCTTAAATGAACGTTGTTTTTGTAACATCCACCGCTGAAACGCATAACTTATTGGCGGATTATTTTGTACCCAATTTCCTGCATATTTAAACCAGCCTTTCTTATTGCCAACTAACAATAAATAAGGAATTAAATAA
This sequence comes from Lutibacter sp., assembly GCA_036781305.1. Classification (GTDB taxonomy): domain Bacteria; phylum Bacteroidota; class Bacteroidia; order Flavobacteriales; family Flavobacteriaceae; genus Lutibacter. The sequence continues at coordinate 6,294 of DAIQBF010000179.1, read as the reverse complement.
GTTCCCATCGCAGTTGGCGTTCTTAATTGAAAATAATCTACTTCTTTTAATGTTTTTTGCACCTTATACAAAACATCCGGGATTTGAAGGAGTATCTTGCATTTATCCTTTAGGGAATTCCCTCCCACTTTCTTTAAGGGGATAAAATGAATTTTATTTGAAATATATGGAAGTGCACTTTTTGGAGCTGGTTCTTTACCACTTAAAACCGCCATGTGATAAATTTCTTCAAAAATACTTAATAAATGATTCAATTCAGTAACTGTTGGGCCCCAGCCAACCAACTTGTTTTCAGCATCATAATAGTGTTCTGTATGTGAAATAACCAATAACTTCATGTGTTCTTTAGCATCTTTAAATAGTTTTCAATACATTTTTCCCAAGTGTGTTCCAATGCCCATTTATGCGCATTTTCAACATAGTTTTTTTTATTTTTTAAAATTTCAAACAATGCCATGCTAAAATCTTCCAAATTATTGGGGTCTATTAAAATCCCTGATTTATAATTGTCTATAGCCTCTTCAATGCCACAGTTTTTTGAACCTATTGTTGGTACCCCCATATAATTCGCTTCCAATAAAGCAATCCCAAAACCCTCAACATCCCCTTGTGCAGTTTCCTCACTTAACATCACAAAAATGTCGCTATTGCGCAACATTGAAATTAGATGCTCTTGTGAAACTTCCCCATGAAATGTAATGTAATCCATAACTTTTAAATTATTCGCCAATTCTGCCAGTTTATCCTTTTCTGTAAGGATCCCAACCATGTGATAATGAATTGAAGGATATATTTTGATTAATTCAGGTAATTTTTTAATTACATTGTGCTGCCCTTTTCGCTGGCTTAAGGAACCTACCGTAATTAACTTTGGCGCTCCTTTTAACTTTTTATGATTGTCTAATTCCCTATTAAATGTATTTATTGAAAAGCCATTTGGGATTACATTTATGTCTTTCAATTTTAAGGAAGCGACCAAAGATTTTGTAAAATTGGATACCGCAATGACTTTGTCAAATTTTAATAGCGCCTTATTTGTTAATTTTCCATAAAATCCTTTTAGATTCACTTCGCTTCCATGAATGATTCCCACTTTTAATTTAGCCCCAATTAATGGGAAAAAACCAACCAACCACAATGGAAATTTACCGGATGCCAACAGTATTGAATGCTCTTTGGCTAGCTTTTTAAAAATTAGGACGCGTTTTAAATAGGTAATTATGGGAATTGGATGCCTTTTTATTCTGTACACTTTAAAAGGTAAGGCACTGTCAAATTGCTGTTCTGCCAATCCATCATTTGAACGAACATCAGCAATAAGCCCTACTTCGTAGCCGTTTTTTTGAAGTTGCATGGCTAAATTGAACGCATGGTTCCCTATACCGCCAGGTTGCGGCGGAAATTCAGAGGTCACCATTAAAATTTTAGTAGAGTTCATCTATCAATGCGCCTTGTTTTAATTTTACACTTGCCAATTGCCATGACCTTGTAACCTGGAATACAATCAATGGAAATAAAAATATTGAAATACCAAGGCCTAAAATTAACATTTTTTTATTTCTTTTAAATTTATACGGGATCATCGATGGCGGCACGGATTTCATTAATTCCAATATGGCTAATTTATTTCCAAAATATTTTCTATAGTAATAAAGCACAGTGGGAATAGGTCTTGGCGCAAACCAATTCGTAGGCCTATAGGCATCCCAACTTCCCTGTTCCCTTAAGCCACCTGTATTGGCCTTAACATCTATACAATTGGCATACGGATTTGATATGCTTTTGCATCCTGCCAAATAACATCGCAAGCCAAATTCTCCATCACCCATTCTTCCTTTTTCAAATTGCCGGTCGAATAAACCCACTTTCTTAAAAACATTTTTATACAACATCGCATTGCCGGTTGCAAACTGTTTAGCGACTGCAAAAAAAGAACGCTCTTTCGGCACTGTTTTTCCTTCGGGATAAAAAACGCCTGCGGAAATATCCGCTTTATAAAAATCCAAACATTTTAGATGGGCTGTTAACCAACCGGGTTGAATTCGAACATCATCTTCAGATAAGGCAATAATGTTTCCTGTTGCATGCTTTATAGCCGTATTTCTTGCCAGCCATAAGGCTTTTTCTTCCTGTTGGATCAGTTGAATCTCCAAATTAAACTGTTTGTAAAAATCTGCATTAAAATGATCAGATTGATCTACGATGATAATTTCAAAATTTTTATAATCCTGAAGTTCAAAATCTTGCAATACTTTTTCCAGAAACCCATACCTGTTTAATGTTGGGATAATTACAGATATTTTAGGATTATTTTTTAATAATTCAGATTCAAAAGAAAACCATTCCTTTTGTTCAAATACGCCATAAGCCATTTTTCTTCTTATTGTATTTCTGGCTTGTAACCAAGCATTAAATTCTTTAAGAGGATTTTTAAAACTTAAAATCCGTATTACCAAACAATAACTGGCCCAAATCGGATTAAAATACTTTCGAACAAATCGATACTCGTCTTCCAATGGTATTTTACCCCTTAATTGAATGGTCTCTGAATCTCCAATATACCCATGTTGGATTGCCTGCCAGGAAAGGTCCAAATTGGTTGCCAAAACCGACTTAAATGAAGCATCCATCTCTAATTTCGCCATTACGTCTTTTGGTAACAATGTACTATCGGGGAAAACCAAGTGCTTATTTATTTTTAAATTAAAATAACTTGTTGGCTGTAGGTATTTTAGAAATTTAAATAACATTTGAAAATATGGCATTAACTATAAAACTGAATAAATTCCCGTTGCTGTTTTTGGATATTGAATTCTTGTTGAACTCTAAATTTTGCATTCTCAATGATGTTGCGTTTCTCCTTATCATCTAAATTTAAGACATCTTTTATTTTAGCTGCTAACAATGCTCCATTCATTTTGGGCACTACCCATCCTGTCTTTTCATTCAGCACATTTTCTGATAATCCTTCCGCATCAGAAACTATACACAATAGCCCCATAGCCTGCGCCTCTAATACGGCATTACAAAACCCCTCCTGGATACTATATTGAATATATAAATCTGCATCTCTTAATTTTCTCTTAACTGATTTATGATCAATTTTCCCGACAAAAGTTACTTGATCGACAAGCCCTAATTGGTGTGTCGCAAACCTTAATCGTTCATACTCTAAACCATCCCCAATAATCGTATAATGAAAGGAAATCCCCGCTTTTTTTAACAAAGCCAATGCTTCTAAAGTATAGACCAGTCCTTTTTTCCAATGCAGTCGCGCAATTGTAATAAAATTATTTTTATCGGAATGCAACTCCAATTCTTCATTTTTAAAATAAGCCGTATCAATAGCTGGCGTTATCTTAATAATCTCGGCATGTCCATTAAATCCATGTTTATAAACCAATTCCCTAATATCATTGGAAATAACATGTATTTTATCTACTTTATTCCATAGCCTTAAATAACATCCCGGATTTTTTAAAGGATAAATACCTATATCAAATCCTCGAAAACTTACTGCCATTTTAGCTCCCATCGCTACAGCTACATTTTCTCTGTTCAAAGCCAACGTTCCAAAACCAAAATGCAACCAATCCAGAGGTTCAGAAATTATATGATGGTTGCTAATCATATTTTTAATTCTTCGAAAAAATTTTAAACCATCTAATCGATCCAACCTATACAATTTTAGACTGACCTTAAAATGAAACAAAAAAGAACAACTAAGACTATAAAAACTTGTCAAAGCTACATGAAATAAATTTCCAGATAGTTTTGGGGCAACTTTAATTTCAGAAGCTGTATTCTTTTTGTTACCACCGCTATCTACAAAAATAATTACAGTATGACCAGCCGCTTTTAATCCATTTATTTTATTGGTGAAAAAAGTTTCTGAGTAAGCAGGAACTGCGGGTAAAACTAGTCCTATTCTCATAATTCCTTATTTAAAACTCTTTGATAAAATGCCTGCATTTCTACAACCATCTTTTCAAGAGCATGCTGTTTTTCAATTGTGATTCTTGCCGCTTTTGTCATTTTTTGATACTCTTCTAAAGACATTCCTGAAACTCTTTGCAATGCAGAAGATATCGCAACAGCATCTCTAATTGGCACCAAGAAACCATTCTCATTATCTGACACTACTTCATCCATTCCACCACAAACTGTAGAAATTACCAAGGTTCCCAATGCCATGGCTTCGAGCACAACATTGGCGATTCCCTCTTCCACACTCGAAAGCAGTAAAACATCTGCTGCTTTCATCGATTTTAAAACCTCATTAAAATGCAATTTTTCTATAAATTTAACATCACTTTCCAAACCTAATTGCGATCGTTGGTACAGCAATTCTTCATCTTCTTCTACTCCAATAATAGTATAATGAAAGTCAATTCCACTTCTCTTCAAAAGATAAATAGCATCTAACGCATATGAATATCCTTTAGTCCAATGAGAGCGACCTACAGAAAGTATTCTTAAAGATTTACTTTTTTTAGTTATAGATTTGAATGGTAATATGTTTAAATCTAATCCGCTTTTAATAACACCTGTTTTTGAAAGATCAGCTCCGTACCCTTGTGCTTTATCAATCATGGATTTTGAAACTGCATGAAATCCATCAATCTGAGAAAAATATTTAGAATATATTTCTTTCCAATAATTATTTCCAATAGGACTTATCGTTATATGAGTTCCTCTTAAACTTACTATTAGTTTTATTCCAAAATCTTGAACCCACATCCAATCCTCAATACCTTTTGCCCATTGCAAATGAAATATATCCGGACGATGATACAAAACAGCATAATATTTTAATTTCAAATAGTTGCTATTCTTGTTTTTGCTCAGAATAATTTTATCCAGTTTTTTCTTTTCACTTGATTTAAACATACGCAATAACAAACTGTATTTAATGAATTGAAAAAATTTATTTAATTTATTTGTGTATGTATAATAATGGATATTGGCGCTTCTGTATGTTTTTTTATTTTGAACACCAAAAAGAAATACTTGACATCCTTTTTTCGCCAACCCATGTATCAATCGTTCAATAAATGTAGTACTTGGAACTGTCCCGGAATATATTGCTATTTTAAGGTTTTTGTTCAATAGTTCAATTTTTACAAAAATAGTACTGTTTTATTTCAAATTGGCTTTACTATCCATAAAAGTTTCGGCAAATAATGACAAGGTGAGTAACATACTTACTGAATGAGAATAAAAAACAGCATCCTCCTTTTTAAATAATTTATAAAAATGTTCTGTTACTTTTGGAGCTACCCATCGCGCAAAAACAGGATTTTCAAATAATCTTTTTTTCAATTGTGAATCATTTTCAGCTCCCAAAAATTGCAATTCCCAATTACGCCGTATATAAAGAGTTGGATTGAGGAGTCTTTGTAATTTGTTTAGAATACGATAAGGCAGGTTCCAAGGTATTTTATTATACTTATAAGTATATAAATTAAAAGGGCGTTGCGCTTCCCAAGTAATGCTTGCCAATGCCGGCATTCGCATTTTTATATAGGCTATCTGTATCTGTCTGCCAGAAAGGAATTTTTCAGGAACAGTACAAATAAACTCACACATACGGTTGTCGTAATAAGGCAAAGATATGGGTCTTACAGCTTCAAATACAGCTAAATTAACACTCGTCCAGCGAGGTGCCCAGTACAAACTTTTAAATGCCCTAATTTGAGCATTGGCACTTTCCTTGATATTTATTTCTTTTAACAACTGATAAATACGTCCATAAAGGTAATCTTTAAAATCACCCTCTATTCCCCAGGACTCCCATAAGGCCTCTGCTAAAGCCATCCCTCCTTTTATTACCACTTTTTTTGTTATAACTTTCACTTGTTCCTCCAAATAAAAATCTTCTGAAACATTCATATCATTAAATAACACATCTCCCCAATGTCCTAAACTAAATACATCTCCCCATGACGCATATTCATCGATAAAAGCCATTTGACGGGGATGTGTAAATTCGGAATAACAACCATTAATCCCAGCTAATCTATCCATAGCATCCCACAAATAACCCGCCGTAACCTTGCGTTCTTCAAATGGAAACCCACAAAGTTTGGCTATTTTTTTTCCATAAGAAGTCTCGTTATGGCCTCCCTCAAAAGCATAACCATACGAATGCGTTGAAATTCCTAAATGATGTAAAGCTGCTGCTTGAGTTCTACTATCCAAGCCTCCAGATAATGGTAAGATTACTTTTTTGTTGGCAACTTGTTCTTTAATAATGGTTTCAAAAAGTAAAGCAAACTCTTTTACGACTTGTGA
>DAIQBF010000178.1:0-6909 GCA_036781305.1 Lutibacter sp. | reverse complement strand
CTTTCTAAAGCCATACCACGAGATCCTTTTATAAGAATTGTGGCATTGTTAATATTTGAATAATTAGTTGAATTTTTGAAAGATTCATAGCTTTCAGAAACAAAAGCATTTTTTGCACCAGTTGCGGAAAATGCTTTTCCTATTAGGAAAACTTTCGAAAAGTGATAGGAAGTCACCAAATTGGCTATTTTTTCATGCTCCGCTTTGCTGTCTTTTCCCAATTCAAACATATCGCCTAAAAACACAATTTTGTTTTCGTCCTTCAGTTGGGAAAAATTCTCGAGTGCCGCCTGCATACTGCTCGGATTTGCATTATAGGCATCCAAAATTATTTTATTGGTTCCTTTTTGAATGATTTGCGAGCGGTTATTTACCGGAGTATAATTTTCAATGGCAGTTTTAATGTCGGTTTCCGAAATATCAAAATAATTGCCAACCGCAACCGCAAACGCAATGTTGCTGTAATTATACTTTCCTATAAGGTTACTTTCAATAATTGTGTTTTTGAATTGCACTTTTACAAACGGATTTGCGTCCATATATTTAATGGCGTTGTTGTTAAATTCTACTGAACTTAAGCCTGTCGATTGCTTTGCCTGTAGCTCATCATCAGTATTTATAAAAACAGTTCCTTTGCTCAGCCTTAAAAAATCAAACAATTCCGTTTTGGCTTTAATCACGCCTTCAAAATCTCCAAATCCTTCTAAATGCGCTTTTCCAAAATTGGTGATTAAGCCATAGGTCGGCTCAGCGATACTGCATAAAAATTCGATTTCCTTTAAGTGGTTTGCGCCCATTTCAACAATGCCAATTTCTGTTTTTGGCGTCATGGACAAAAGGGTAAGCGGTACGCCAATAGGGTTGTTTAAATTGCCCGCAGTGGCAACAGTTGCATATTTTTTGGATAAAACAGCATTGATCAATTCTTTGGTGGTGGTTTTCCCGTTGCTTCCTGTTAATGAAATGATAGGAATAGCAAGTTGTTTCCTGTGAAAATTTGCCAGCTTTTGAATTGTTTCCAAAACGTTTTCAACCAAAATGGTTTTGGGGCCAGTTTTATATTTTTCTTCATTGATAACCGCATAATTTGCGCCAATTTTTAGCGCCTCTTCCGCAAATTCATTGCCATTGAAATTATCTCCTTTTAGGGCAAAAAACATGCTGCCTTTTCTTATTTTTCGGGTGTCGGTATCCACCAAATAAGTTTTGACATATAACTGGTATAATTGTTCAATATTCATCAATTAAATATAAAAAAAACCTCACTGAGATTTCGGTGAGGTTTGGGTTTGATTTAATAATAGTTTTAATACCTAATTTTTGTTGTTGTCGGTTTTCTTTTTTTATAGGTCATCGGTCCAATTCGGTCAGAAGCACATCTAAAACCAATATAGTTGGTGGCCATATATTCCGGCAAATACCTTCGTTGGGAAGGATCTAACCAATATTCCATATCTTTCCATGAGCCACCTTTGTAAACACGCGATATATCGCTAACTAAAGTGGTTCTTTTTTTGGTGTCATATTCTTGCATCAATAAGCCGCTTTCGCCAATAACTCTTGGTTTAACAGGAGAATTGTACATACGGGGCTTGGTTTCCAGTTCATCCTCAATTTTATTGTACATTTTTGTTGAAGCCAAATCCCCATCATTTACGTCAACATTATATGCTTTCTCATAATTATTTCTCATATAGGCGTCTCTCTTGGTGATAGGTGTATATTTAACGCTTCCTGGCAATTCCTTCGGCACTATTTTGCCATTGTCCAAGGTGTCATATTGAACAGAAAGGTCATTTGAAATCACAACATTTCCTTCGGCATCAATCATTTTTTTTGTAAAAATATTACCCCTGAAATAGTTGAAGTCATTTGCTTCATTATCTATAATAGGACGGTAAACATCCGCCACCCATTCAGCGACATTACCGGACATATCATATAAACCAAAAGCGTTTGGTTCATAAGATTTTACGGCAATAGTGATATCTGCACCATCATTACTCCATCCCGGAACACCGCTGTAATCTCCTTTTCCTTGTTTAAAGTTGGCCAATTGGTCACCCTTATATTTTTTTGATTTGTTTCGGGTATATTTTCCTTTCCAGGCATACTTTTTCCTGCCGCGCGTATTGTTATATTCACGGTCTTCAACAACTGCTTTGGCTGCAAATTCCCATTCGGCTTCGGTAGGAAGCCTAAATCTAGAACTCAATATTCCGTCGGAAATTTTGACTTGTCTGCCTGTAAACGAACCTCTGGATGGTTTGGATTCTCCTTTTTTAAATTGTTTGTTGGAAGGCAACCCTCTTTTGTAGATAGAAGAATCTCCGTCAAAAAGGCTATAAGGATTGTTTAGATAGGTATCTGTACTAAAATTATTTTGGCCTTTAACCTCCAAGGAATCTAACTTAAAAAGAGGTTTTAGCACTCCTTTATCCATCAATATCTTTTCATTAACCCTATCGGTTCTCCATGTACAATATTGTGTGGCCTGAATCCAACTAACGCCAATTACCGGATAATCAGCATAACCTGGATGTCTCAAATAATTTTCAGTCAATTGTTCATTTAATCCCAATACATCTCTCCAAACTAAAGTATCAGGAACGGCAGATTCATATATATGTTCATAGCTCGGGTCATTTGGAGGAAAAACTTTTTCCATCCAATCTAAATAAAATCCATATTCAGAGTTGGTCACTTCAGTTTCATCCATATAAAATGAGCGAACTTGCTGTTGAACGGGTGTTGTATTCCAGTCAAACAGCACATCATCCTGCACATGTCCCATTGTAAATGTACCGCCTTCAATTAAAACCATTCCCGGGGGCGCTTCCTGTCCTTTATATTTTGTGTCTCCCGCAAACCCGCCAGCTTTCTTATCCTTAGAACTCCAACCGGTAAGAGATACGTTATTTCTTGGGTTTCTATTATGGCAACTCACAAAGAAAACAACAGTAATAGTTAACAGGATTAACTTAGAAATGTTATTTAGTTTTTTTAAGTTCATTTCAAATTGGTTAGGGTTATATTTCTCCGCAATTTACACTAAATTAATTTTTTTGCAAGAAATAATCTTAATATTTAATAAATATTTGCTACGCTTTTACTAACGATAGTTTTCAAACTTTAGTATGCGAAATGTTGTAATATGTTTCAATGATACAGCTATTTTTTTAATGGAGTACCTAACAAAGCGCAAATATTTTCAATTTCTTTTTATATTTCTTTGAGCCAAAATTACCAAATTTTTAATAAATTAGGATACTTTTTTAAAATTGGAATGAAAATGCAGCAGCAAACAGTAAGGCTAATCGCAAAATTATGATTTTTTTTAAACAGTTTGCCATTAGATTTAAAACAGTCATTTATAAAGACTTATAAATTAAAAAATCGCAAAATAAACAGAACCTGTTTTTTAATAAAAATTTATGAAATACCGTCTTTATTTTGGCAATTATAAATTTTAAATTTCCTACAATAATTTGGCCTTAAGAACGTTTTTTCTTTGAAGTTATCTGTGATTTTAAATTTGAGAAAGTTAAAATTTTTCCACCGCATTGATGAGATGTCAACTTGCTGCTTAAGCACATTATGGACTCGGATTGAAAAATCTGTTAAAAATATGGAATGTAGCATTATAGTTATAAATTAAATATAGAAGAACTTAATTTTTGTAATCATACTGAAAAATTAGGATTTTTCAATTATAAAATAGGATATTTGTTAATTAAACACAAAATTAATGAGAAAGATAATAGGATTGACTTTGATGGTTTTTATGGCATTTGTAAGAATTAATGCGCAAGAAAATCCCAATCCGATAACAACAGCCGCTCCATTTTTATTGATAGCCCCAGATGCGCGAGCAGGCGGTATGGGAGATGTTGGCGTGGCAACTTCGCCAGATGCAAATTCACAGTACTGGAATGCATCGAAATTTGCGTTTATGGATTCCCAATTTATGGTTGGAATTGTTTACACTCCTTGGTTAAGGGAACTTACGAACGATGTTTTTTTGGGTGGATTTACCTTTGCAAACAGAATAGATGACAGAAGTGCTTGGGCGGCAAGTTTAAAATATTTTAATTTAGGGGAAATTCAATTAACCGATGATTTTGGAGGTGAGCAGGGAATAGAAAAATTAAATGAATTCTCTTTTGATGGCTCTTATGCTTTAAAATTAAGTGAAACCTATTCAATGGGGGTGACATTGCGCTATATTCGTTCTGATTTGGGTATTAAATCAGCAAATTCAACAATAAATCCTGTTAACACTTTTGCTGTTGATGTTTCGGGATATTATGTATCTAATGAACAGCATTATGGTAACATTAATGGCGTATGGAGAGGGGGTTTCAATATTTCAAACATTGGTCCGAAAGTTTCTTATACAAATGATGGCCAAGAGAATTTTATCCCAACAAATTTAAAAGTTGGCGGCGCATTTGATTTTATTTTAGACAGAAGCAATAATGTAAGCATTAATTTAGAATTTAATAAATTATTGGTTCCTACGCCTAGCGTTTCCATTAATGATGATGGAGGTCCGCCATACAGACAAGAAGACGTGAATTTTTTTGAGGGTATTTTTAAATCATTTAATGATGCCCCGGGAGGATTTAGCGAAGAACTTAAAGAAGTTACGTGGGGATTGGGTGCAGAATATATGTACGACAATGCTTTTGCTTTAAGGGCCGGATATTTTAATGAAAGTGATTTGAAAGGATCGCGTAAATATTTTACGGTTGGTACCGGATTTAAATTTAAGAGTTCCAAAATTGATATTTCTTATTTGTTTAACACTTCTCAAATTAAAAACCCTTTGGAGAACACACTTCGATTTTCTTTGTCCTTCGATTTTGGAAATTCATATTAAACAACTAAACTAATTGCCTGTAATTATAATTTTTAATGAAGAAAGTTGAACTAAAAACACAGATCACTATTTTTGACTCCATTGAAGAACTCCCAACTATAGTAAAAGGTTTGATGAACAAAGCCATTGAAGCCAAACAAAATGCCTACGCACCTTATTCTAAGTTTAAAGTTGGCGCAGCCATGCTTCTGGAAGACGGAACCATCATAACCGGAAACAATCAGGAAAATGCGGCATATCCTTCCGGAATGTGTGCCGAGCGTGTTGCCATTTGGAAAGTATCCTCTGAATTTCCGAATAAAAAAATCTTGAAATTGGCCATTTCTGCAAGTTCTTCAAGCCAAATTCTCAGGGAAGCTGTGGCGCCTTGTGGGGCCTGCAGGCAAACATTATCGGAATATGAAATCAAACAAAAAGCTAAAATTGAGGTTTATTTTATGGGGGAAGTGGGTGAAATTATCAAAACTGAATCCGTATTGGATTTACTTCCTATAGCTTTTGATAAAACTTTTTTATAAAAATAGTATGAAGAGCGATATTAAAAACCGAGAGGATATTTACTTGCTTGTAAAAGATTTTTATGTGAAATTAATGAATGATGATATCATGTATCATTTTTTTTCTGAATTTTCCGATCCTGAGTTGTTAGAGGAACATTTACAAATATTGGTCGATTTTTGGGACAATGTCCTGTTTTATTCGGGAACTTATCAAAAAAACGCCATGAAACCGCATTTGAATTTACAGCCAACAAAACCTTTTAAACCAGGCCATTTTCAACGATGGCTTTTGTATTTCAACAATACGGTTGATGAACATTTTAGCGGCGAAATTGCCCATGTGGCCAAATCGCGTGCGCTTTCTATAGCAACGGTTATGCAAATTAAAATAGGGGAATGGGACAAGCAATAAAAAAACTTGGTATATTTGTACTTTAAATAGAGACAATGACGATAAATTCGGTAATTACAGGAACAGGAAGCTACATTCCTACAGTGGTTAAAAAAAATTCAGATTTTTTAACCAATCAATTTTTAAATGAAGACGGAACGCCTTTTGGCTATGAAAATGAGGTGGTTATTGAAAAATTTAAATCGATAACGGGCATTGAGGAAAGACGCTATGCCAGTCCGGAATTAAACTCATCAGATTTGGCGTTTTTTGCAGCAGAAAAAGCGATTGCAGATGCTAAAATTAATCAGGAAGAATTGGATTATATTATTTTGGCGCACAATTTTGGAGATGTAAAGAGTGTTTCCAATCAAAGTGATATTTTGCCAAGTCTGGCTTCAAGAGTAAAACACAGGTTGGGAATTAAAAATCCGAATTGTGTGGCTTACGATATTCTTTTCGGGTGTCCGGGATGGATTCAGGGAATGATTCAGGCAGAAGCATTCATAAAATCAGGGATGGCCAAAAAATGTTTGGTGATTGGAACAGAAACACTTTCAAGAGTTTTGGATGAGCACGACCGAGATTCCATGATTTATTCCGATGGGGCAGGGGCGTGTGTTGTTGAGGCAATTGAAAGCGATACCAAAACAGGAATTTTAAGTTTCGCCGCACAAACCCATACATTGGAGGAATGCTATTATTTATTCTTCGGAAAATCGTACGATGAAAAAGATGATGAGCACGTTCGATATATAAAAATGTATGGCAGAAAAATTTATGAATTCGGATTGAACTTTGTTCCAATGGCAATGAAAGAAGCGTTGGATAAAAGTGGCCTTGATATTTCGGATATCAAAAAAATATTGATTCATCAGGCAAATGAAAAAATGGACGAAGCCATTATTAAGCGATTTTACAGATTGTGCAAAACTGATATTCCTGAAGAGGTGATGCCCATGAGTATTCATACTTTGGGAAATAGTTCTGTGGCCACCGTAATTACATTATTCGATTTAATTAAACATGGAAACCTAAAACCTCACAGCCTTCAAAAAGGAGATGTGGTGTTGATGGCTTCAGTTGGAGCCGGAATGAATATAAATGCAATGGTTTATAAATATTAAAAGAAATAT
>DAIQBF010000177.1:0-6951 GCA_036781305.1 Lutibacter sp. | reverse complement strand
GCCTGTAATTCCTTTTTGATGATAGGGATCACATTGCATATCATCATAAATATAATTTGGAATTGAAAATGGGGTGAGGAATTGTTTTCTTAATTTTTCATCGTTTTCAATGCCGCGAAGCACATTTCCTGCAATAGGCAGCGCCAGTGAAGATCCGGAGCCTTGTCCGCTATAAAAATGAACGTCTGGTGTGTTTGCGCCAACCCAGGTTCCAATAACCAAATCGGGCGTATAGGCAATAAACCATGCGTCTGTATAACCTTGAGCCGTGCCCGTTTTTCCGGCAAGGTCAGCGCGAACGCCATATTGGTTTCGAATTCTGGTTCCCGTACCATTATTGATGGCGTTTTCCAATATCGCCGTGATCATTTGGCTGGTTTTTAGACTAAAAACGCGTTCAAATTCGGCAGCCGCTCTTTTGTATATTATTTTTCCTTTTGCATCGGTAATTTTATCAATCATGACGGGCTCGGTTATTTGGCCTTTATTGGCAAAAGCCCCATAAGCGCCCACAATTTCAACAAGCGATAAATCGAGCGTGCCCAACGCCATTGAAGGCGCATCATCCTTTATTTTGGGAAAATTCAGTTTGTTGCAGGTATTTAGAAGTTTCTGTCTGCCCACTTTAAAATACAAATCAACTGTTGGCAAGTTCATGGAGTGGGTTAACGAATACCACAAGGCAACCGTGCTGTCTTGGGTAAATTTATGGTCAAAATTTTTAGGTGCCCAATTTTTGTATTCTGAATATATCTTTTCTTCGTTCTCCAAATAGTTGCAGGGTTCAAAATCGTTTTCAAAAGCCGTGGCGTATAAAATGGGTTTAAAGGCCGAAGCTATTTGCCTGTGCGACTGCACCATATCAAAAGGAAGTTTTCTAAAATCATTGCCGCCAATCCAAGTAATGATTGCGCCGTTTTTTGGATTGGTAATGAGCACTGCAGCATTTAACATTTTATAATAATGCCATAAACTGTCTATTTTATTCATTTCTTTTGTTGCTAAGCCTTTCCAGTCGAACACTTCAATATTTCTTTTTTCTTTGTCCTTTTCTGTCAGGTTGCCTTGAGCTTTCAATTTCGCTAGCCATTCTTTTTTAAAATTGCGGTTTTGAAGTTCTTTGTCCAGCACTTTCTGCATTTCTGCCAAATGTTTATGGATGCCATCTGTGGCCATTTTTTGGATCTGCATATTCAGGGTGGTGTAAATTTTCAGTCCGTCTATTTCAAGATCAAATTTTTTACCGTTTTCGTCTTTGATATTTTCCAGCAGTGTCAGTGTTTTTTGTTTTACCTGATGCACAAAGTATCCTGCAGGCGCTTCTAAAGTAATGTTTTCATAGTTCAATTTTAATGGCAATTTTTGCAGGCTGTCGGCTTCCTTTACTGTCAAATACGCTTGTTTTTCCATCAAATCCAACACCATATTTCTGCGTTCAAGGGAGTTTTTTGGATTCAAGCGCGGATTAAAAGTGGTGTTTGCCTTTAACAATCCCACCAAAACGGCCGATTCTTCTACCTTTAATTTGCTGGTCGATTTGTTAAAATACCTGTGAGAGGCCGTTTCCACACCGTAAAGGTTTTCGCCAAAAGGCACCGAATTAAGATAGAGCAATAAAAGTTCCTCTTTGGTGAACTGGGATTCAATACGCGCCGCAATAATAATTTCTTTTACCTTGTTAACCGGCAGGCTTAAAATGCTGAAATTACTGCGGCCATATAAGTTTTTAACCAGTTGTTGGGTCAGGGTGCTTCCGCCGCCTTTATTGTCGCCCATTAAAACACTTTTGAAAAAAACACGAAAATAACTTTGAATATCATAGCCTTTGTGGGTAAAAAAGCGTTTGTCTTCCGTAGCAATCAGCGCATTTTTAAGATGGTCTGGCACTTGATCCCAGGTGATGTTTGTGCGGTTTTGCGAAAAATATTTCCCTATGATAATGCTGTCTGTTGAAATTACTTGTGACGCTTCTTGATTGCTGATGGCCGCCAATTCCGCTTTGTTGGGCAATGGCCCAAAAATGCCTGCGTACACGGCAATAAAGAACAAAAAACTTAGGACAATTAACGACGATATTGTTATAACAAAGTATTTTAGGTATTTTTTAAAAATAGGATTTTTCAAAAACTGCATATCTAATTCTATAAAGTGGTGAAATTAAGCTAAAGATTTTAGAAATGATGACAAATGAAAAATTTACAGGTGCCAGTAAAATTCTAACTACTTTAAAACGATGTAGGGAAGATTCAATAATCTTGCCAAACCAGTCAATAGGAAGTTTTCGTTTTTGAAGGGAAACTTTTATATTTAAACTGAGTTTCTGGGATTTTTGAGATGAAAATAGCAGATTTCCGAATATTTTTCAGCATTATTGATCCTTAAAACAGGATTTGTATCCTTCCGATTCTTGATGGGCTTTCAAATTTTCTGAAATAATATGATTGGGGTCAATATTGGAATATTAGCCAGAATAATGGAATTATTTTAAATTATTTATCGCAACAGTTTTCTCTCTCTTGAATTGAAGGGCACTTTACGCTGCCATAACTACAATAAACACAACAGTCTCCTTGATTTGGTTTTAAAGTTTCTTTACAATTTTCACATTGATAGAAAAACTGACAAGTATCGGTTGGCATTATTTCTTCTTTTTTGTGTCCACATTTTGGACAAGTAATTACTGATTTAAGAATTATTTTTTTCATCTGTTTATTTTACTTTTGAACCTTTTAAGGCACATGGATATTTGCTGTTTGTCGTTCCGTCCTAACCGCAGCGCAATTCCGCCAAACAAGCACTCTTTATAATTTTTAAAGAGTTTCCCTTTTTGGGAATCCGCAAACTGCGCAAGTGGTTTTTATTGGTCATTAATAAGACATTTCCTGAAATTTCTTTCTGAATTGCAAAGGTTTTCTAATATTGGGAAACACTTCTTTTGTGCCACCTGATCCCACAATTCTTATGGTTCCGTAACCCAAAATTCTTCCTAAAATACTTTGGTCAACGTTAACGCTTTCTATTTTGGAGTGGTTCATTTCAAAAGTTTTTCGGCTGATCAACCCTGTTTTGATAATGACACGTTTGTTGGTGATGGCAAATTCATCGGTATATTTGTCGATGAGTGGCGCAATAGTCAAGGTAAAGAGTGATCTTAAACTGAAAAAGATAATCCAATGATAAGTGGTTTCCAATTCAACGCGTTCATCATTTATTAAATTGTCGTTTACGTATTTCCCCATTTTAGGTTGTCTTAATTTTTTTTGAAATGTACTAAATAATTAGCGTTTTGGGGTTCCAAGCAATATAAAATAGTTCCCAGTTTCGATTTATTTGACACTATCCTAAAAAGGGTGTAAACATAATTATCTGAGGTTCATATTTTTACGGTTGAATCCTTTTTTTTAGTAATAAATTGATTTATAATAGCCCTTAATTTTTGAAAGGAAAAGTCCATTTTTTGTAACTTCATTTAAGGCTAAATACACAGATTTCTTAACGGCCTCACAGGTTGAAAAAGGATTATTTTTGACATTACTCCAATAAATTTTGTTGTTCCTCATCATCCCCAGGTAACTCCAATGCTTTTACTGATTGAATGGCATTTCCGGCAATTCCTTTTATAGAACCATACATATCAATTGTATTGGTAACAACCTTCTCAATTTGTTTTTCACGTTCTTTCCAAATACGCTGCATTGCTCTTTTTTCACTGTCTAAAGCAATTTTCATTGAAGTAAAACCTTCAACAATAGCTTCTATCTGCATTCTAAAAGTACTGCTGGTAAGAAAATCATACAACATATCCATTTTATCTCCTTTGTTTTCCTGCGTGCTAATTGCAGTGCTAACTTGAATAATAGATTCTCTTAATACAGCACAAAGCCCTTTAAATTCGTCATAATTACAAATCCAGATGCCATCCTTTAAACCCAATCTATCCATATCAGAAGGCATAACTTCGGTAACTAACACACCAATATTTGCGCCTTTTTCCCTAATATCTGCTTTAAATTTTTCTATCCAACTTGGTTGAAAATCTTTGGTACGTTTACTTTCATAATAAATTGTCCCACAATTCTGTTCCGTTCTTGTATGGACAATTTGAATACAATCTCCGCCTCTTGCTCCCTTTTTAATTTCTTCAATGGTGTCTAAGGGAAATTTAACCGCCAACCATTCTTCTATTGCCAATTCCTGAACTTCTCCCTGCATTTGCATAGAACCTTGATCTTGCTTTCTTCTCATTTCTTCAGTCAATTTTTTTTGAGCTTCCAATTGCATTTGCATTTCCTTGAAACGCAGTTCATTTTTATCTTCCTCAATTTTTCTGATTTTTTCTTTCTCTGCAATAAGAATTTCATTTAGCTTTTTTTGTGACTCTGCCTCAATTGCTTCTTTTAATTCTGCTTTTTCACGTTTCAATTTTTCAATTTCAACCTTGGTTCGGTTAAGCTCCTTTATTTGTTCAGACTTTTCATTTAATTCTTTTTGCAAAGCATCAAACTGTTCTGATTGTTCCTCTTTTAATTTTGCTTTAACCTTTTCTTCAATGGCTTTCTTTTCTTGTTTTAATTGGGTTTCTAAACGCTCCTGAAACAATTCATTTTCTTGCTTTTTTCTTCTCTCAAATTCTTCTTTGGCTTTATTTAAGCCTTCAAATTCTGCGGCATACTTTTTCTTTTCCTCAGCTATTTGAGATTGGTATTTTTGTTTTATTTCCTCTTCTAACTGGTGTGATAATATATCTTGAACATCTATGGATGTTCCACAATTGGGGCATTTTATTTGGGTTTCGTTTTTCATAATAAAAATTTTGGTAAAATAATTCGTTTAAAGTTGAATCATAAAATAGCCTGCTTTTACTTATGCATTCTTTATTTAAAATTTGTTGAAGAATTTCAAAAGGTACATTATGATATTTTTAACCACTTACATTCGGTTTATTTTTTTATCCATCTTTCGATGGTTTTGGTGGAACTTAATTTTTTAATTTTTGCCATCTTTCCAAATACTTTTTTTTGTCAAAATCAATATTTTAAGTGTTTTCAATAATCTCAATTTCCTCTGCTGTCAAAGGGTTTACACCCCCCCCCCCTTATCGAAGAATTCTGTTTCTAAAGTTCTTTGTAATTTTTGAGAAACTTCTTGCAATTCTTTGTTTGAAGAAAATATTAAATCTGCTTTGTTATCAAAAGCTTGTTTGCGAATGTCTTCTAAATCTTTTGTTTTTGTGTCTTTTAACTCAATAACAGCAACTACTAATTCATCTTGCCTATTGAGATAATTTTTAAGTACTGAGGTTTGATATAATGCCATTTAACTTTTTCCTTGTTTAGCAATGTTTTACTCGTTTTTATAATTAAAAACGAGTAAAACTGTAATAAGCTATAAAGTTAAAAAACCATTTAATATAAAACCATTAATACTGTTTTATTTCATTGTTGTCCGAAAAAATTCATAAAAAATGATGCACAAGTCTTAGCTGGCGGAAGGAATGGCTATATTCCTCTAAAAGAAGCATATCCGAATTTAAAACAAACTATATCTGATAAAGGAAAGAATTTTAAGGTGCTGCATATTCAGATTAGAAATTTTAAGAATTGGCTTAGAGGCGTCCATTCTTATTGCACTAAACTACTCTGAAAGTGCAGAGTAGTTTATTTTATAACTTTCCAAATAGATCCGTTTTTTGTGGTCAATTTTTCCAATGTTCCAATGTTAGAAAGTTCATTCAATACATTTTCACTTTCATTTCTTGGAGTTCCCGAAAGTTCGGAAAACTCTTTTGCGGTAAGCGTAGGATATTTTGAGAACAGTTTTTCCCAGTTTTTACTGTATTCGCTTTTTGTGATATTGGCATTAAGTTTTAGAATGGCCATTTCGTAAAAAGCATAAGGTCTTGCCCCATAAACGATTTCTTTATTGCCAGCATCATCTAAAAAGAAAATAGTTGGAAATCCTCTAACGCCATACGCTCTGGCAGTTTTTAAGTCGTCTTGAAAAAGCGCTTGGGCCTTTCCTTCAAAATCGGTTTTTAATTTCTCAACATCAAGTCCTACAACTTTAGCCGCACTTGCTAAATGCTCCCATTTGGCAATGTTTTTCTTTTGTAAAAAGACCATTTCTCGAATTTCCCGCATAAACAAGTTGGCTTTTTCTTCATCTTGCATTTGTGCGGCTTTAAATGCTATAGAAGGCGGATAAGATGAGTTTAAAGGATCTTCCAGCCAAAGATCTCCATCAATGGGCATATCGTAGTGAACGCTTGCTTCGTCCCAATGCTCAGCAACATCTGATGGTTTTCCGATGCCACCGCTATTGTAACTCCAATCTGGCAAAAGACCTCCCATCCTGTATTCAATTTTAATATGTTCGCCATACTCTAATTTCAGTTTTCTCAACTGCGGCTCTATACCCCAACAAGAGGAACAAATTGGGTCTGTGAAGTAAACTAACTTTACTGATTTCTCTGTAGATTGCGCAATTTTTGCACTTGTATCTTTTGTGTCTTCACCTGGCATTTCACACATTCCCGTTTCAGGATCACAAAGAAGCGGATTGTTTTTTTTTGTTTCGTTATTCATATTTTTTGATTTAATTAATTATTCGTTTCATTCAATTCCAGTCAATATTTTTATACTTCGTTCATTTCTAAATTCTTATCTTTTGAAATATTGGTGCAAATATACTGAAATTTAGTGTATATTTGACACGCATTTCCTTTTGGGAAGTACTTTCCAATTGGAAACTACCATAAGGGAACTATGCATTTAGTTTGGTATTTTTATATAAATTGAAAGTAATGAAAAAGACAGCAGTAATAAACGATACGCCCGTTTGTCAAGTTAGGATGCAAGCCATTAGCGATACGATGAGCATTCTATCTGGAAAATGGAAATTCCATATTTTGGGAACGCTTATAGAAGGCAACAAATTGGGATTTATGGATTT
>DAIQBF010000176.1:0-7028 GCA_036781305.1 Lutibacter sp. | reverse complement strand
ATTTCACTTCTAATATTTTAATTCTAATATTTCACTTCTAATATTTTACTTCTAATATTTTACTTCTAATATCTAATATCTAATATTTAATATCCCACTTCTCACTTCTCTACATTCTATTGTCCATTTGTTTCGCCATCCTATTTTTCCAAGGCGTAAAATCCCCGGCTAATATATGCTTTCTTGCTTCACGAACCAACCACAGATAAAATCCTAAATTATGAATGGAAGCTATTTGTTTGCCAAGCAATTCCTTTGAAATAAATAAATGGCGCAGGTACGCTTTTGAATATATTTTGTCAACAAAAGTGATGTTCATATCATCGATGGGAGAAAAATCATTTTCCCATTTTTTATTTTTGATGTTGATGGTGCCATTGGCCGTAAATAACATTCCGTTGCGTGCATTTCGGGTTGGCATAACACAATCGAACATATCAATTCCCAAGGCAATATTTTCCAGAATGTTTGCAGGTGTACCAACGCCCATTAAATAACGGGGTTTGTCTTCCGGCAAAATTGCGGTTACAATTTCAGTCATCTCATACATTTCTTCTATAGGTTCCCCAACTGAAAGTCCGCCAATTGCATTTCCCTCAGCGCCAACGGAAGCAATAAATTCGGCCGATTGTTTTCTTAAATCTTTATAAGTACTTCCTTGTACGATAGGGAAAAAAGCCTGGCTATAACCATATTTAAAAGGTGTTTTTTCCAAGTGCGTAATGCAGCGATTTAGCCAACGGTGTGTCATGTGCATGGATCGTTTTGCATAACTGTAATCGCAAGGATAAGGAGTGCATTCATCAAATGCCATGATGATATCCGCACCAATGGTACGCTGAATTTCCATGACGTTTTCGGGAGTGAAAGTATGATAAGAACCATCAATATGGCTTTTAAATTTCACGCCTTCTTCCTTAATTTTTCGGCTTTCCGACAGGGAATATACCTGATAACCGCCACTATCCGTTAAAATATTCCGATCCCAATTCATAAATTTATGCAAACCGCCAGCTTGCTCTAAAATGGTTGTTTGCGGACGTAAATATAAATGATAGGTGTTTCCTAAAATAATATCTGGATTTATTTCGTCTTTTAATTCACTTTGATGCACGCCTTTTACCGAGCCAACGGTGCCGACGGGCATAAAAATCGGCGTTTCAATTTCGCCGTGATCAGTGGTGATTACTCCGGCTCTCGCCTTGCTTTGAGGGTCTGTTGTTATTAATTCAAATTGCATAGTCGGCAAAGATACTGATTAGAATTAAAGTATAAAGTTTAAAATTAAAATTAATAAAAACCGGTCAACGTTAAGTAGGTTATTTCATTATAAAGTAACAATTGAAAGTTAAAGTCAATCTAAACTAAATTTGATTGTGGTTAAATGTTTTGTGACCAATGCAAGATTTTTTTTTTAACTTTAGGCATTTTAAGCACTTCAAACTTTAGGCACTAACGATAAGGTTAATGTTTATGTTTTTTTTGTAAATCCTTTGAAGCTTCGGCTGTTTTTGAGGAATCTGAAATCATATTGTTAATTTCAAACATCTCTTTTTCAGTTAATTCTCTCCATTCACCAACTTTTATGCCTTCCAAATTCACGTTCATAATTCGCGTTCGTTTTAAACTGGTGACATCGTAATTTAAATAATCACACATTCTTCTAATCTGGCGATTTAAGCCTTGGGTTAAAATAATTTTAAACGAGTAATCACTTAATTTAGTGACTTCACATTTTTTTGTTATTGTCCCCAAAACAGGAAGTCCGCTGCCCATTTTTTGAATAAATTCTGAAGTAATTGGTTGCCTTACAGATACTGTATATTCTTTTTCATGATTATTTCCAGCTCTTAAAATTTTATTTACAATATCGCCGTCGTTGGTTAGAAATATCAATCCTTGTGAGGGTTTGTCCAATCTGCCAACAGGAAAAAGCCGTTGCGCATGGTTGATGAAATCGATGATATTTTTACGTTCTTTTAAATCGGTTGTGCAAACAATGCCAACAGGTTTGTTAAAAGCAATGTATAAAGTTTTGGGTTTTGCATTTAAGGGTTTTCCGTTAATTTTAACCAGGTCGCCTTCAAAAACGCGATTGCCTAACTGCGCAATTTCGCCATTAATGGTAACCCGGCCTTCCGTAATAAATTTTTCCGCTTCCCTGCGAGAGCAAATTCCGGTACTGCTGATGTATTTGTTTAAATTAACTGAGTTTTCGTTTGTTTTTTCCACGCCATTTATTTCAAAATGCGAAGTTACTAAATAATCCAAGCAACCATAAACCAATAAATGAAAATTTAAGAGCTTGCTTTAACGGATTCAAATTTTCGACATATCTTTGGCATGTTAATGCTTGCGAAATTGCATGAGTTTGTTTTGCATATAGTTAAGAGGCAGCCTAACCAATACATCGCAATTTCGCCAAATAGCAAGACATAGAATACCAATCAAATTATTACTGTATGATTATGAAAAGACTTATCAATTATTTACTGGAAGGTTTGTTATATATCGCGCCATTAACTATAACAGGATATATTATTTACTCCGTTTTTATGTTTATGGATAATCTGTCCCAAAATTTATTGTTTGAATTTTTCGACATCAGAATTCCCGGTTTAGGTGTATTAACACTTTTAATATTCCTGATTTTTATAGGTTTTGTGGGAAGAACCTTTATTGCGCAGCCATTAAAATTAATATTTCATAAGGTGATTGACAGAATTCCTTTGGTGAAATTTGTATATTCATCTTTTAACGATTTATTTTCGGCATTTGTTGGCAAGGAAAAAAAGTTTAACCAACCGGTTTTGGTAAAGGTGAACCTAAGCTCCGATCTTGAAAAAATTGGTTTTATTACTGAAGAAAATTTATCGCTTTTGGATGAAGAGGATAAAGTGGCGGTATATTTTCCGCATTCTTACAATTTTTCGGGGGAGTTGTTTATTGTTCCAAGAGCCAATATTAAGCCCATAAACATAAACTCCAGCGATGTCATGAAATTTATTATTTCGGCAGGATTGACAGGCTGGGAGAAAGTTTAAGTTTTAAAAGTTAAATGGTGATTTTTGAAATTTAAAAACGAAACTATCTAAAAGGAATCCGTTTTTTAACCGCAAGTAACGCTAGTCTTTTCGCAAGGAATGCAAGGCACTGATTTTAAAAATTTAAAACTTTGTGCACATTGCGGTTAAATTGATTTTTTAGACAGCTTCGTTTTATTTTATGGATTTCGAAGATTATATTGGTTTTCAATCTTTATTTTTTTATGGCTCTTACCACCACAAAAGAACCCTCTCCATAACCTTTTTTTGGAGGCTGAACTTCTTTTATTTCTTCTAAATTTCCAAATAAGGTTTGGTTGTATTCAAGATTTTTAAATCCGACTTCTTTTAATAATTTAGTGACTTGGGCTACCGAATAAAAATTTGCATACCTGAAAAAAGTGCTGCGCATTCTGTTTTCTTCATAAAATTTTCCGATTTTTTGATCTTTATCAATAAAACCAATTATAATACTGCCTTGAGGTTTTAAAACCCGTTGTGCTTCTTTTATAGCTTGTCTTATATTATTTAAATGGCAAATAGTTACAAAGAGCACAAAATCGAAATTCAAATCTTTAATAGGAAGATTTTCAGCCCTGCCATTAATTATTTCAATGCCTCTTTTTAACGCAAGAGCTGCCATTTCATTAGCGGGTTCAACACCTTCCCTAATCCCTAAAATTTGCGCAAACCTTCCGGTTCCCACACCCACTTCAATACCTTTTATATTTTCGGGCAATTTTAAAAATTGTTCTTTAATGGCGGCAACTTCTGATAGATAGACTTCAGAATATTTTTCATACCAAGCCTCATAGGCTTCCACATTTTCGTTAAATATATTTGCTGTATTCATAATAGTTTTAATTTGTTGTTATTTAATTGGTTGGATCTGTGGATTTTTATATTGATAAAATTGAAATTTTGTAAAATAAAACGAGGTGTTTTAAATGACCATTTTACAAGTTTAAAACACCTCATTTTACCGATTATTAACCAAACGAAAGTATATAGAAAAAAAGATAAAAGACTATTGTGCTAGAGATTAGTTGTTTATCACATTTTCCTTTCCTTAAATATTTCCGCCTATTTAATAACCCAAATACCCAATCAAGCTAAAATTCCAAAAGCGACTTTTGCGGTTACCCGGAATTCTGATATTTTATTGCCGTTTACCTTCACTTGCATATTTTTTACGTGTACAGACTGGATATTCTTTACCGTTTTAGAAGCTTCATTCACTACATTTTGAACGGCATCCTCAAAACTAATGGTGGAATTTCCCATGAGTTCAATAACTTTTAATACTGACATAATGTTGGATTTTATGATTAATAATTCTTGTTGAAATTAGGGATTATCTTTTTTTATTGAAATGATATTCCTCATATGTTTCTTATTTTAGTATGAGATTTAAACGTTTTTAACAGATTTTAGAATGGAGTATTTAGAATTTAGATTGATGCTGACAATGCCTAAATAACGTTGATTTAGCTATTAATTTGGATGATTATTCAGATTGATATGACGGTTTAAATTTTTTAATCAATATTAATAAAACGGGAATATAACTTTCAATATCTTAACAAAGCATTCATTGGATGGCCGGCATCTGGCATTTCTTCCGACTTTAAAAGGAACACTTTTCCACCTTGCATAAAAGTACTCACGGCACTTAAATCGCTTAATGACGCATTATTTAAATCTGTTTTCTTTCGAAACATTAAACGGTTGGTTTCTTGGTCAAAAACACCAAATTCGTCTGCGACATTTTGGACAAAAAGCGTGTCTATTCTACCGTTTATCGCTGCCGGAACAATTTCTGAAATTTGATAAGATGTTTTAGGTGTGTGGTATAATTCTTTGTATTGTAACAATTTAGCGTCTTTTGTTTTTTCAAAATAAGGCTGAATCAGTTTCCACGATTCCTGGTGCAATTTGGTTTTATTTTTAAATTCCGGATCGCCAGTAACACAAGTATCTAGTAGCGTAGGGTAAGTGTTAGCTTCTTTATAAACAGAAAATAAAAATTTGTCGCAAGCAACCATTAACGGTATTTTTTTATTGGTTATTTTTTCATTAATACTGTTGTCAATTTCTCTAAAAAATCTGAAAAGCTCAGGTTTTACATCATCTTTTCCGGCGCCTTGTCCGTGAAATATGGCATTGCTTTCCTTAAAGACGGCTTTATTATGAACATTTTGGCCAGTCCTGAATTGCTGCATCTTTGGTTTAAAGTCAAAACCAACCGCCTCTTCCAATCGACTAGGAGCAAAATCTTCAATATAAATGTCCTGATAACCGTATTTATTGGCCATATAAAGTTTTATATAATCCTGGCTCAATTCCAACAAATAATAATCGTCGTCTTCGTTATATAAAGGTAATAATGGTTTTAGGTAATAATGGTCGCTTACGGTTGTTTTAATTTCAAATGAAATAGGAAGCGTATAATAATTGAACTCATTTTTATCCAGGAATATTGCCAAACCGTCTGATGGATTTCTCCACAATTCAATGTTGAGAAGCAATGCTTCAATGGGTTTTAAATATTTTTTGATTTCTCGGGAATCCATTTCATGCCGGGCCAGGTCGGTGTGCGCTTTTTTTAAACATTGTTTTAAAGTTGCTTGTGCAATGCGCTCATTTTGCTCTTTGCCGTCTTTGTGCATCGGAAGATAAATGGAAACACAATGAAGGCCGTGCGTATTGGCTAATTTTTCGAAAATAGGTTTAGGTAACGGGTGTTTTACGGTAACAGACATAATGTAGAATTTTGTTCTAAATTAGAAACACTTTTGGAGAATTAAAATGATATTGCTCAAAATTGGTTATTCGTTTAATTTTGTAACTGTTTATTTGTTTAATTGTGTAATGATTGAATTGTGAAACTGTTGAATGTTTTATTTTTTGTCTTGCAGTCCTTGAACTTTCAACTTTCAAACATTCCACTCAACACAGAACTGATATTAATCAATTCTTGAAGTTGACATTCATCAATATAAAATATTTGGGACTCTTAATTTTAGGGTAAATTAAATGTCATGAAATGGATTCTTGTATAAATAGGTTTATTTCAACGATGAATTAAAATTAATAATTGGCTTCATTAAAGCTTAGTAAAGGGATGCTTCCAAAGGATTCCATTTCCTTAACCAAGTCCCGGTGAAACAGTTTTTTCAGAAATCCGCTTTTTTCTCGTTCCAGCATGGCAACTAAGTCAATATCATTGCTGTCTAAATAGTTCTTGAGGGCACCAAATATTTCATCTGAAAACAGCACTTTAAATGCAATCTTTTTATAGGTTACCTTTTGCTTCACCATTTCCTTAAACCATTCCATTTTTATGTTTCCATCTCCATTAATAACTTTGTCAATATGCACAACTTTAATTTTGGCGTTAAATTTACTGGCAATTTGGGACACTTTATAAATTGCGCCAATATCTTCTTCTTCAAAATCTGTGGCATAAACGATTGTTTTTAGCTTTTCACTATTTGCATTTTCAGGAATTGCCAATATAGGACAAGGAGCTTTTTCAATAAGATTTATGGTGGTGTTACCCATAAAAAGGTCTTCTAACGCGCTTTCTTTTTTCATTCCGATAACAATCATAAATGCTTTATGCTCGGTTGCTTTCGAAAGTATTCCCTGGGCAACGGACAATGCTTCAAAGGCATCGGTATTTATGTTCATTTCCTCTAATTCTTTTCCCAAGTTTTTTTTACAGAAATTTCTGAGATTTTTATTGTGTTTTTTGAGCGTTGTTGTTTCGAGTTCATTGTAAAAAGCGTCAAATTCCAATCCCAACATCATCGGAAGTCGATAAACATGGATCACCAACAAATTAACGCCCATTTTTGAACTTATTTCATACGCATATTTTATGGCAGTAACCGCATTCTTCGAATAATCTATGGCACATATAATTGTTTTCATCTGTTTATGATTTATTTTTTATTGGTACAGATGCAGTTCGCCATTAAT
>DAIQBF010000175.1:0-7064 GCA_036781305.1 Lutibacter sp. | reverse complement strand
ATATCTTCAATCATACTTCCTGAAACTCTTATCATAAAAATTCCAATCATACTAACAATGATCAAGACAATTGTTGTTGCATAAACCACAAATCTGTGATTTCGCACGATAGATTCCATCCATTTTACAAAAGATTCAATCCATCTTCGTTCCAAATGTTTTAAATGCTTTTCTTTTGGCAAAGGCATAAAACTATACACAATTGGAATAACGAATAAAGCAATCAAAAAGATGCCTAAAATGTTAATGGAAGCGATAATACCAAATTCCCTTAAAAGTTGACTTTTGGTAAAAATAAATGTTGCGAATCCCGATGCGGTGGTAACATTGGTCATTAAAGTGGCATTTCCTACTTTTGAAATTACCCTTTGTAATGATTTTGCCTGATTTCCGTGTTTTTTTACTTCTTGTTGGTATTTATTTATTAGAAATATGGCATTTGGGACGCCAATTACAATAATTAAAGGCGGAATTAAGGCCATTAAAACTGAAATTTCATAGCGGAATAAACCTATAAAACCGAATGCCCAAATTACCCCGATGGTTACCACCAAAAGCGTAATCATTGTTGCCCTGATGGAACGAAAAAAGAAAAAGAAGATTAAGGAGGTAACGCCCAAAGCCAAACCAACAAACAGCCCAATTTCATCAATGATATTTTGAGAATTCATGGTGCGGATGTATGGCATTCCTGAAACCCGCACATCTATATTGCTTTCTGCTTCAAATTTTTCAATTGCAGGATTTAACACATTGAAAATAAATTCTTTACGAGCCGGCGTGTTTACAATATCTTTCTTTAAATAGATGACCGATCTTATGGTTCCCGTTTTTTTATTGAATAATATATTGTCGTAAAATGGAAGATTTTCAAAAAGTTCGGTTTTTATTTTTACGATTTCTTCCTGGGTTTTTGGCTCATCTGAATAGAGAGGCACAAAATCGAATTTTTCTTCGTCAACGTTTTTTTTCAGCTCTTTAATATCGCCAATGGCAACTGTAAAGTCAACTTCTGGAAAATTGTTCAACTTCTTGGTCAGGTGATTCCAGTCGTTAAAGTTTTTTGGCGTGAACAGCGTTGAGTCTTCAACCGCTAAAATGATTAGGTTGCCTTCTTCACCAAAAAGTTTTAGAAACTTATTGTATTGAACATTAACGATGTGATTTTCCGGAAGTAAATTGGCTTCTGTGGAAGAAATGCGCATATATTGCATTTGCGTAGCCAAAAAGTAAGTAAAACCGGCAATAATAACCAAGATTAGATACCTTCTTTTTAAAATAAACCGTGTAAGCCTTGTCCAAAAATCCATTCAAAAAAATTTTTGCAAAGGTATAAAAATAGTTTGTCCTATAAGTATTTGATTATTAAAATCCCAGTCTAATTTTGTAGGATATTTTTATGGCCAAATTATCGCTCCATTCGGGGTTTTGGTTTGCGCCATATCTGTAAAATGTGCTTATTCCGAAGCCCTTAAACAAGCTTTTAAACTCTAAACCACTTTCTAAATACCCATTTTTTAAACTTTTGAAAACAACACCGTTATGATATGATGGGTTTTCGATATCGCCAATAGCGGCTCGTGTTACAAATATCAATTGCGGTTTAAATTTGGAGCCGATTTTAAAAGGTTTTAATTCGTGTTTCAAGTGAATTGCCGCAAACCTGTCTGAAATAAATTCGTTGTAACCCATAGTTTCAAAGCTATTTTTCCCAACAAAATTGATTCGTTTTGCCCAAGGATTTTTAAAAGTAGCGTTTGGTGATGAATTAAACAGGTGTGAAATTGGCGCATCACCAAAAACAATACCACCTTCCAGCAAAATGGAAGTGGTCGCTTTTTGAAGTCGTTTTATTTCGTGAATTGCCTGAAAATTTAATTGGGTAAAATTGAAATCTCCGTTGAACACATTTTCAAAACTTTTTGTCAGCTGAAACGCAAATTGAGGGAGTTCGTTTTTAATCCTCAATTTCCCTATTGGGGAATTCATATATTCATTTTTCGGATTGTATTGAAATCCTAAAATGGCAGTTGTTAATCCATATTCTGATAAATTTTTATCGGAAGAAATGTATTGATAATCGAACAAAGGCCTGTAATCGCCTGAACTTAATTGAAATTCTGCTTCTAAATTTGGTCGAACATCATGTTTTAAATATACACTTAGGGTCTTATAATTGTAAAACTGATCAAGATTTAAATTTCTTAGATTTAATAACGAAAATGAAGTATTTATCGTGAGGAAATCTAAAGAAGCAGCTTCTTTTAAATCGTTGGTATAATTGGTGCCAACCCAAGTATTCGTATTTTTATTGAGGCGGAATGAGGTGCCTAAAGTATATTTAAAATCCTGATCTTTTGCGCCATAAGCCAAGTAAGATTCCAGTTTAAATATATTTGAAAAATTTGAATTTGTTTCACCTCCAAAACCAACTCTAAAACCTTCATAATTGTTGAAATTAATAATTTTACCCAAATTTAAATCAATGTATTTTGTTGGGTAAATGCCTTTTAAAAGATTCCTGCCAAGATTAATTTTTTTCTCAACGCCTTCCTTTTCAACAATACTGTCAAGCATTTTATAGGTTTGTTTTCCTCTTTCAGTAATAGAATCGGTTCTATAATTGTCCCAGAAATCTTCCTTTTTTTTCGCTGCATCATCATTAAATTGTATGGTTGGCGCAGCGCTTTTCACCACAATTGACGTGTTTATTTCGATATTTGTATTTGTGGATTTTGAGATGAAATAGGTAACATCTCCCTCGCTTTTTGTTTTGGTGGATACGATGGAGTCATTTTTTTTACGTTCACCAAATTTTACGGAGCCACCAAATAAGGAAATACGCTCTTTATTGTCCCCTTTTTTTAATACAACATCCATATCTTTTGGAAACCAAGTGTTGTAAAGTTTTAAATAACGGTAGTTTTGGGTGGCTTTCACATGGATTATCCCTTTTAGTTCGGCAATGGCTTTTGTAATAGCAAAACTCTGATTGTCAATATATAAAACACCTTCAATGCCCAAAGTTTCTTTCTTTTCTTTGGGTTTGAAATAAATGAGAAGAGAACTTCCAGCTTCCGTTTTTACGGTGTCCAATATTTTATAATTGTAAGTTTTTAAAGCATTATCTGCAATTGGATTGATATATTTAGTCCCTGCCAAGACATAAAATTCATTGTAAAAAGATAAATCTTGAAAGGTAACTGCCAATAATTCATAAATGGGTTCTTTTAAACCTGCCATTCTTGAAGCCATCACTATTTCTTTTTTTCCTTTTCCTTTTTGAAATTGAAATTCAGAAATCTTTTCTGAAATGTATAAGTGCGATTTGGCAGTTTCTTTTTTGAATTTGTAACTTGAGGAATCCAGCTTTTTAAATTGCTTCTGACCATTTTTTAAAACAAAAACTGAATCGATGTTTCCGCTGATAGAATCGGGGTTTGCGGTGACCAATATTTTGGTATAGGTATTGAATTTGAAGGTGTTTAACGATTTTTCAATATCATTTTTTGGTTTACTTTTAATAGCATTTCTAATAATTTGCAAAGCAGGATTTTCTCTGGCAATGATTTGAACTTCTTTTAGGCTTTCAATTTTTGGTTTTAACGAGATTTTGATAAATTTCTCATTATTCGTAATTGGTACTATCACAGATTCATAGCCAACATAGGTTATGCTTATTTGCGTTATTGATTTAGTGGATTTTAAATTAAATTTCCCGTCAACATCAGCCAACGTTCCAAAATTTGAAGAAGTGGTAATGTTGGCAAATGGAAGTGGCTGGTTGGTTTTAGAGTCCAGTACAATTCCTTGGATTTGAGTTTGTGAAATAGACAGAAAAGGGAAAAGCAATAATAAAAAAAAGACATTTTTCATATAATTTATTTCGATAAACAAGAACAAATATATGTTAATAAAATCACTAATTTGAGTGCTTTTATTTCTTTGATAAGTTTAACTTTTAGAAAAAAATTAAACTTTCATTATTTCTTGGTCTTTAATTTTATAATGATTGTCAACTTCAATAATAAACGCATCCGTTAATTTTTGAATATCAATTTCAGCGTTTGCTTTCATATCTTCGGAAGCTTCGGTCTTTTTAATTTCGCCCATCGCTTCTCTTCGACCGTTTCTGATGCTTATTTTTGCAAATTCGGTTGCTGCTTTTGCCTGTTTGGAAAGTTCTTTTCGTCTTTCTTCAGTTAAAACAGGAACGTTGATAATAATGATGTCGCCATTATTCATGGGATTAAAGCCCAAATTGGCAAGCATAATTGCTTTTTCAATGCCATGCAACATATTTTTCTCCCAAGGCTGAACCGTAATGGTATGCGCATCCATGGTACTTACGTTTGCAATTTGGGTGAGTGGTGTTTGAGAACCATAATAATCAACGGTAACATTCCCTAACATGGCCGGACTTGCTTTTCCTGCCCTGATATTTCTGAACTCTTTTTCTAAATGCAGAATTGAATTTTCCATTAATTCTCTTGTGCTATCTATAATAAAGCTTAACTCCTCATTCATAATTTGTTAATTATAAATTATACGTTTATTTATCAACTTTTGTTCCGATATTTTCTCCGGAAATCACTTTTTCTAAATTTCCTTTCACATTCATGTCAAAAACAATAATGGGTAAACTATTTTCTTGGCTTAATGTGAACGCTGTCATATCCATTACTTTTAATCCTTTATTCATGACATCTTCATAGGTAATTGTATCAAATTTGATGGCATCATCATTTTTTTCAGGATCTGACGTATAAATGCCCGCAACACGTGTACCTTTTAAAATAACATCGGCACTAATTTCTATCGCTCTTAACACGGCAGCTGTATCTGTAGTAAAATACGGATTCCCGGTTCCTCCGCCAAATATCACCACACGTCCTTTTTCCAAATGGCGAACCGCTCTTCTTTTAATAAAAGGTTCGGCAACCTGTTCCATTTTAATGGCGGTAAGCAATCTGGTTTTTATGCCAATAGCTTCAATGGCGCTTTGCAAGGCCAAACCGTTAATAATGGTTGCCAACATTCCCATATAGTCTCCCTGAACCCGGTCTATTACCGTATTTGCAGCAGCCACGCCCCTAAATATATTTCCGCCTCCTATAACAATGGCGACTTCAATTCCATTTTCCACAATTTTTTTGATATCTTCGGCATAAGCCGATAAACGATTTGGATCAATACCATATTGGCGATCACCCATAAGTGCTTCACCACTTAGTTTTAAAAGTATTCTTTTATATGCCATAATTTTTTGAAAAGTTATGCAAATATATGAAATACTTTATAAGTAAACTGATAATGTGTTGTTCAATAAAAACAACAAAACTTCGGATGGATATTTTTTAAAAAATTTAATATCGTATAATATATTTATTTTATTCTCATTTTTTTTGATATAAATTAGGGCAGAAGAGAAGATAAATTGAATGTTTTTTGAGTAATTAATCTCTTAATTTATGATTGCTGACTTATATGCATTAAATCACAACACAAAAAAACTCGCTGAAAAGCGAGTTTTTTAAATTTATAATTGTGTGATTATGCTAAGGAAACCCTTTTAAAATCGGTTACTGTAACACCAATAGTTTTCACATATTCAGCAACAGTTAATTTATCGTCTTTAATAAAAACTTGGTCTAAAAGACAAAGTTCATGGTCTAAAGTAGTGTTGTCAGAAATAAATCTTTCCAGTTTTCCAGGAAGAATTTTATCCCAGATTGCTTCAGGTTTTCCTTCGGCTTTAAGTTCAGCTTTTAAATCTTCTTTAGCTTTGGCAATTATTTCATCGGTTAATTGCATTCTGGAAATATAGGTTGGCACATGTTTTAGGGTTTTTCCCAATCGGCCAAGTTCAATATTCTCTTTTTCTATCACAGCAATTCTTGCCTCAGTTTCAGAAGCAACAAAATTAGGGTCGAAATCTTTATAAGATAATGTAGTTGCGCCCATTGCGGCAACTTGCATAGAAACATCTCTTGCAACAACACTTGCGCCGTCAACATTTGCAGACAATGCAGTTATCGCTGCAATTTTATTGCCTGAATGAATGTATGAACCTACAAATTTACCGGTCACTTTTTCAAAAGTGCCAATTTCCAGTTTTTCGCCAATAACGCCTGTTTGCTCAATTAATTTTTCGGCAACGGTCATTCCTCCAAAATCAGCATTTAAAAAATCTTCTTTTGAATTATATTTAATTGCGATCTCAGCAAATTTGGTGGCTAAATCAACAAAAGCATCATTTTTTGCCACGAAATCTGTCTCACAGTTTAATGAAACGATTACCCCTACTGTATTGTCATCATTAACTTTAGCGATAACAGCGCCTTCAGATGAATCTCTGTCAGCTCTGTTTGCGGCAACTTTTTGTCCTTTTTTACGTAAAATTTCAATTGCTTTATCAAAATCTCCCTCAGCTTCAACAAGTGCATTTTTGCAATCCATCATGCCTGCTCCGGTAGATTTTCTTAAATTATTTACTTCTGCGGCTGTAATTTGTGCCATTTTATTTTATAATTTTTTATTGAATTTTAACATTCAACGGTGATACATTAATTTTAGTTTATTCGCCTTTTTCGTCAGCTTCAACTTCAACTGTTTTGTCTTTAGTTGTTTTTCTGTCAGACAAACCTTCAGCAATAGCATCAACAATAAAACCTAAAACTTTATTGATTGATTTAGAAGCATCATCGTTTGAAGGAATAACATAGTCTAAACCTCTTGGGTCAGAGTTTGTGTCAACCATGGCGAAAATCGGAATATTTAAGTTTTTGGCTTCTGCAATTGCAATGTGTTCTTTTTTAACGTCAATTACAAAAATTGCACCTGGCAAACGAGTCATATCAACTACAGAGCCTAAGTTTTTTTGTAATTTTTCTCTTTGGCGGTTAATTTGTAATTTTTCTCTTTTTGAAAGTGCATCAAAAGAACCATCTACTTTCATTCTGTCAATAACGGCCATTTTTTTAACCGCTTTTCTGATGGTAACAAAATTTGTCAACATTCCACCAAACCATCTTTCAGTGATGTATGGCATGTTGATTCTGGCA
>DAIQBF010000174.1:0-7065 GCA_036781305.1 Lutibacter sp. | reverse complement strand
CAGCTGTACCAACAAAAAAATAAAATTTAAACAGATGAAATATATAAAGTTTTTTTTAGTGGGCATTATTTTCGGAATTGTCATGAGCAAGGCTGAAATAATTTCGTGGTACAGAATTTATGAAATGTTTAAATTTCAGTCGTTTCATATGTATGGAATTATTGGTTCTGCGATAATGCTTGGAATGATAAGCATGTTTTTATTCAGAAAAAAAATAGTAAAATCTTTTGAGGGGAAAGAAATTTATATCATTCCCAAAAAACGAGGATTATCTGGCAATCTTTTAGGCGGAATTCTATTCGGATTGGGTTGGGCATTGGCAGGTGCTTGTCCGGGACCCATGTTTGTGCTCATTGGAAAAGGCGTTATTTCCATTTTTGTGGTTATTTTTGGCGCTACCTTGGGTGCGCTTTTTTACGGATTGTTTAAAGACAAATTACCTAATTAAGTCGAAAAGATGAAAATACACGACATTGTTGTAGCTAATTTTTTCAGCTAAATTTGAGGAAAATTACGAACTGAAATTTGCAACAATAGCATTTATTTTGCATTATCAATACCAAAGCAAACCAGCGCAATTGCCATCATTTATGCCATTTAAAATACAAAATGTGACATTAGGCTTAAAACCGAAAGTAACGTAACATACATTGCAATTCCATCTAAAGTTGTAATTTTGTGGTTTTTAAAATACAGCACATGGCGTTCTTTTTATTTTAGATTGCATTAACAGGAAACTGCTTATTTAATCGAAAAAATTAATGACATTGCTTTTGAAAATCTGGAGTTCAGATTGTTGAAATATCTGGAATATACCAGTTTTACAACCAATAATAAGACTGTCGATAAAAAGCATTACGACATTGCGCTCGATTTAAAAGTTTCCCGGGAAGCAATATCAAGAATTTTAGGAAAACTGGAAAAAAAAGAAACAGTAACTTTGTGGAGAAATAAAATTACCCTTAATTAATGGAGTTAAGAGATAAATTTGGTAGAAAAATCACCTATTTGCGATTGGCAGTTACCGACCGTTGCAATTTGCGTTGCCAATATTGCATGCCAGCCCAGGGAATTGACATTGTGGACAGAAAAGAACTGCTTTCCTATAAAGAAATGTACCGAATTACTCGCGTGCTTTCCGAATTGGGCGTTAATAAAGTGCGTTTAACTGGCGGCGAACCATTTGTGAGAAAAGATTTTGTGAATTTTTTGGAATCACTTTCTTTTAATGACAAACTCGAGGAAATTAACATCACTACCAACGGCGCATTAATTTCAAATCATATTGATAAACTGGAAGCATATAAAATCAACGCTATTAACTTGAGTTTGGACAGCCTTCAGAAGGAAAAATTTGCAAAAATTACAAGAAGGGATCTTTTCGACAGCGTTTATGACACTTTTGAAAAGTTGGAGAAAAGCAGTTTAAAATTAAAATTAAATGTCGTTGTGCAGTCGGGTGTAAATACTGATGAGATTATCGATTTTATTGAACTTACCAAAAATAAGGACATTGCCGTTCGTTTTATTGAAGAAATGCCTTTTAACGGAAAAGGGCAAAGAGCTATTTCTGAAGTTTGGAATTTTAAAAAAATACTGAATCACATAAAAAATAATTATTTGGATATTGAACCTATTTTATCCAAAAAATCTTCAACTTCCGTAAATTATCGCATTCCAAATTATCATGGTACGTTTGGAATTATTCCGGCATTTACACGCACTATTTGCAGCGATTGTGACCGGATTCGCATTACGTCCACTGGTTTATTTAAAAATTGTTTGTTTGATGGCGGCGTATTTAACGTTCGTGATTTTATAAGAAATGGTGCGAGCGATGACGAACTAAAAAAAATGTTTATTGACACCGTACATCACAAACCCGAGAACGGATTTATCGCTGAAGCTGCTCGAGAAAACCCAGCTTCAGAAAGTATGTCCACAATTGGCGGGTAAATCAATTAACAATTAACAATTGATAATTACTAATCACTAATTACTATGAGTTTAACCACCGTAAAAAAAGCAGTAGAGATTGTTGTAAATAATTCAGGAAATTTTGGAATTGAAGAAGTGGATTTTTTGAATACTTTAGGCCGCGTTTTAAAAGAAAATATTTTTGCCGATCGTGATTTTCCTCCTTTTGACCGAGTAAGTATGGACGGAATTGCCATTTCCGCCGAAGCTTTTAACAGCGGACAACGTACATTTAAAATAGAAGGAATTCAGGCTGCGGGAAGCGCGCAGTTAACACTTCAAAATCCAGCCAATTGTATGGAAGCGATGACTGGCGCAGTATTGCCGAAAAATACTGATGCCGTCATTCAATATGAACTGCTAACCATTGAAAACGGAATTGCCAAAGTAAATTTAGAAGAAATAAAAAAATTTCAAAATATTCATTTAAAAGGAACCGACAAAAAACAAGGCGATTTACTGATAAAAGAAAACACCCTCATTTCCCCTGCTGAAATCGGGATTTTTGCCACCGTTGGCAAAACTGCGGTAAATGTTGCCAAACAACCAAAAGTGATGATTGTTTCAACGGGAAACGAATTGGTTGAAGTCGGTGAAAATTCCGCCGACCACCAAATTAGGAGAAGCAATGTTTACACCATGGTTTCTTTGTTGGAAAAACTGCATATAAAAGCAGAAACATTGCATATTTTGGATGATAAAGTAGTGTTGTTGACCAAAATTGAATCCTTATTGAATAATTATGATGTGCTTATTTTTAGCGGTGCTGTTTCCAAAGGAAAATTCGATTTTATTCCCGAAGTTTTGGATCAATTGGGTGTAAAAAAACTTTTTCATCAAGTAAAGCAACGCCCGGGAAAACCATTTTGGTTTGGCAAAATAAACAATAAGGTGATATTTGCTTTTCCTGGAAACCCAGTTTCCACTTTTGTAAATTGCATAAAATATTTTTATCCTTGGTATTATAAATCCGTTGGATTAAATTTTGAAAACAAACAACAGGCGATTTTAAGCGAAGATTTTTATTTTAAACCTGAAATGACTTATTTTTTGCAGGTGAAATTAAATCAGCGTGAAGGTAAATTATGGGCAACGCCAATTTCTGGAAAAGGCTCGGGCGATTTGGCCAATTTGGCTGATGCTGATGCTTTTTTGGAATTGCCAGATAATCGGAGTAATTTTACCAAAGGAGAAGTTTTTCCTGTAATTATATATCGATAGTAAACAGTCATTGCAAACCTGCTACCGACAGGCAGGCACAGCCAAGCATTCTTTCTTATGGAGAACAACTTTTCTCATATCAACAAAAAAAATCAGCCAAAAATGGTCAATGTTGGCGATAAAAAAGTGACCAATCGCGCAGCAACTGCAAAAGCCATCATGTTTTTAGGCGAAGAAATAATAGCGCATTTTGAAGATAAAGAACTGATTACCAAAAAAGGTCCAGTTTTTCAAACCGCAGTTATTGCCGGAATTCAAGCGGTTAAAAAAACATCGGAATTGATTCCGATGTGTCATCCCTTATTAATTAACGGCGTTGATATTGACATTGAAATTACAGATAAAGAAAATATAGAAATTTTGTGCACCGTTACCATGGAAGGAAAAACCGGCGTTGAAATGGAAGCATTAACTGGCGCGACTATTGCGGCATTAACTGTTTATGATATGTGTAAATCCATTTCACAAAAAATGGTGATCAAAGAAGTGAAATTGGTTAAAAAATCGGGAGGAAAAAGCGACATAAAAAATGAGTAAACATCAAAAACATACAAAACTTAAATTAAGGGACAACGACAATTTTGCGCCAAATGAAATTTCGATTGTTGGCTCAAAATGCAATATTATTTCAAATTTAGTTCAGCAGGTTTCAAAAAGATTGGCATCTTATAAATTGGCGTATTTAGACGCATCACATGCTGAAAATATTGAACAAAGTGTATTTGATTCTTTTACCTTTCATTCAGAGGGAACACTTGCTGTTTCTGCAAAAAACGAGCTCAATAAATTCAACCAGCGTATTGAGTTTTCACAACACGATTTGGTGTTTATCAATGGAAATCATTTTGAAGGCGCCAAACAGATTTTGATTTTAGACAAGGACAAGGAAGCTTCTGTTTTAAAAAGACTGGATCAGTTAAACAATATTCAGTTTGTCATAAAACTTACGGATGAAGCAAAATATTTCGATTTTTTGGAAGAAAAAAATCCGCAGATAAAAAACTTAATGTGTTATCATATTTCTGAAATTGACAAAATTTCAAAACACATTGAAAATCTAATCAAGGAAAGAATTGCGCCGATTCAAGGATTGGTTTTAGCCGGAGGAAAAAGTACCAGAATGGGAACCGATAAAGGGACGCTTAACTTTTACGGTAAAAATCAGCGCGATGTGGCAATTGAATTGTTAGAAAAACACCATTTGAAAACATATCTTTCCGTTAGGGAAGAACAAGAAATTGGGATAGAAAATAAAATCACCGACAAATTTGTGGGTTTGGGTCCGTTTGGCGCCATTTGTTCCGCTTTTCAGGAAAATCCGGATGTTGCTTGGTTGGTTTTGGCAACCGATTTGCCTTTTGTGAATGATGATGTAATCAAACTTTTGCTAAAACACAGAAATCCGTCGAAAGCTGCGACTGCTATTAAAGGAAAAAATAGTCAATTTCCAGAGCCTTTGATCACTATTTGGGAGCCAAAAAGTTATACTTTATTGCTTAATTACTTAGCGCAGGGATATTCTTGTCCGCGGAAAGTTTTAATTAATTCAGCTATCGAAATTATTGAAGTAGATGATGAATTCATCAGAAATATCAATACACCGGAAGAATTTAAGGCTGCGCACAAAGAGATAAACGACTAAATATTTCACTGTTTTCTGTAAATACAATCAATTTAAATCCATAATGAACTTCAATAAAGAAACCTTTTTTTTGCGTCAAACCACTTTGCGGGAAATTGGTAAAGGCGGACAAGCATTGTTGCAAAAGGCAAAAGTATTGGTGATTGGTTGTGGCGGTTTGGGAAGTCCGGTGGCTATTTATTTGGCAACAGGCGGTGTTGGAGAACTTCATTTGGTGGATTTTGATACGATTTCAGTTTCAAATTTACACCGTCAGGTTTTTTTTAAAATAGAAGAGGTAAATCAGCCAAAAGTTGAAGTTCTTGCCAGTAAAATAAGGCAGAGAACACCTTTTACCAAAGTTACAACAACCAATGAGCTGGTGACTAAAAATTCTATTTTAGCATTGATTTCAGCATTTGATGTGGTGGTAGATACCACAGACAGTTTACCCATAAAATATTTGATAAATGACGCCTGTGTAATTGCGAAAAAACCTTTGGTTTACGGATCGTTATATAAGTTTGACGGCTACGTGGCAACTTTTAACGTGTTGAATGAAGATGGAAATTACAGCTGCAATTTACGTGATGCATTTCCTAAAATTGCCACCGACGTTCCCAGTTGCGAAGAAGCTGGAACGATGAATCCCATTGTTGGAATGATTGCACTTTTACAGGTAAATGAAGTGGTAAAATTAATTACCAAAACCGGTAAATTATTGACTGACCAATTGCTGATTTACAATGCTTTGGAGAATTCACAGTTCAAAATGAAGCTGAAGAAAAACAAATCTTTAGACATAAAAGCTATTTTTGAAAATTCAGATTATATAGGTGAAACATGCGCTAATCAAGATCCTTTATTGGTAATTTCTGCTTCGGCATTAAAAGAAAAAATTGATGATTCAACGATAGAAATTGTGAGTGTGTTCAACAATTTGGATGCCTTAATTCCGTTTAAAGTTCATCAGAAAATGCCTTACAATGCTTTTGATGTTGAAAATTTTCAACCCGATTTTAAAAAACACTATGTCATCATTTGCAGCAAAGGAATCACAAGTTATGAGGTTACCTTAAAGTTAAAAGAAAAATATCCATTGCTTTCAGTTGTTAGTTTATCTGAAGGTATCATAAATTATTAAATGCAAAATCCATTAGAGTTTTATACTGCTGAAACAGCACGCTTTGAGCAAGTGCAAAAAATGTTAAAAAGGCAGTTGGCTTTGTCAAGTTCCTTGAGGTTGATTGTTTTTTTAATGGTCGTTATCGGTCTTTATTTTTTGTTTGGCAATGTAAAAATGATGATTTCCATAGTTGTAATCGGCACCGTTTTTTTCTTCTTTATGTTAACGCGGCACGCCAAATTACAATACAAAAGCGATCTCAATAAAGCTTTGATCGAAATAAACAAAACTGAAATAAAAGTATTGGACAGGGATTATTTCTCCTTAAATCCCGGAAATGAATTTATAAATCCGTCACACCCATTTAGTTATGATATTGATTTGTTCGGCAAAGGTTCATTTTTTCAATATGTAAACAGAACAGTCACCAATGAAGGCCGACAGGAATTTGTTGAATTATTAACAAATAACGATATTTTAAACATTTCCAAAAAGCAGGAAGGCATTAAAGAATTGAGCAATAAACCAACATGGAGACAACAATTTTCTGCCTTGGCCAGTTTGGTAAAAGTGGAACATCCTGCAAAAGAAATAGTCAATTGGATCAGCAATTATAAGTCCGTATTCCCTAAATTTTTATCGTTTTTACCTACATTATTTTCAATAATTTCTCTGGTTTTAATTGTGCTTTTAGCCATGGAAATTATTACTGACCAAATTCTGTTAATTTGGATTTTTGTCGGAATGGGAATTTCCGGCGCTTATGGCAATAAAGTCAATGCTGTATATAAAGATGCAAGTAATACAAAAGACACCTTTAAGCAATATCATAAATTGTTGCATGAAATTGAAACGACTTCTTTTGAGTCCCAGATTTTAAAAGAAAAGCAGCGAATAATTCAATCAGAATCCCAAAAAGCATCCATCATATTCGCTAAATTTTCAAAAATATTGGATGCTTTTGATCAGCGGAACAACCTAATTATTGGTTCTTTTGGCAATGTTTTTTTATTGCGTGATTTGCAGCAAGTTCATAATGTTGAAAAATGGATTAACAGTTATAAAACAAAAGTGGAAGACTGGATTAATATAATTGCTTTTTTTGATGCACAAAATTCCT
>DAIQBF010000173.1:0-7088 GCA_036781305.1 Lutibacter sp. | reverse complement strand
TTTGATAATAATTATTGAAAATAAATATTGGGCCATATAATAAATTTTCTAAATATATTTGTCAGAAGATAAACAAGGTAGATGAAAAAATATATATTGACCATTGGCGGGAGTACCAGCAAAAACTCCATAAACAAGAAATTGGCAGAATATGCAGGCGGTTTAATGAAGAATGTTGATGTGATAAACATTGATTTAAATGATTTTGAAATGCCCTTATTTTCTGTTGATGTTGAAGCTGAAAAAGGATATTCAAAAGCAACAACCGATTTGAATGAAATATTTGACAAAACTGACGGATTTATAATTTCACTGGCTGAGCACAATGGCGCATATTCCACAGCATTTAAAAATGCATTTGATTGGTTGTCAAGAATTGAAGGCAAAGTTTGGCGAAATAAACCAATGCTATTGTTAAGTGCCTCTGACGGTATTCGCGGAGGGCGATCTGTTTTAGACATTGCTTTGGGTAAATTTCCAAGAATGGGAGCGATTATTGTTGGAAGCATGCCGTTCCCTTCATTTTATGAAAATTTTAAAGAAGGAGAAATTGTGAATGTTGAATTAAAAGAAGCTTTACTAAAATTGGCGGAAGAATTTGAAAAAGTTTATAATAAATAAATTTAAATTTTGTAAAAAATGAAAAAAACAATCCACAAAGCCGCAGATAGAGGCAAAGCCAATTACGGCTGGTTAGATGCAAATTATTCCTTTAGTTTTTCCAACTATTACGATCCTGAAAAGATGAACTTTGGCGCGTTAAGAGTATTGAACAATGATACGATTCAGGGCAGCATGGGTTTTGGAACGCATCTTCATGACAATATGGAAATAATCACCATTCCTTTAAAGGGAACCATGAAGCATCGCGATTCTACAGGCAACAAATTTATTGAGTTGCACACCGGTGAAGTGCAAGTGATGTCGGCGGGGACCGGATTGAGGCATTCTGAAATGAATTATTCTCCAAATGAAGAAGTAAACTTGTTTCAAATTTGGATTATTCCAAATAAGAATGATGTAGGACCCAGATACGACCAGCAAAAATTTGAGGCTTCTGATAGAAAAAACAA
Organism: Lutibacter sp.; assembly: GCA_036781305.1. Lineage (GTDB taxonomy): Bacteria > Bacteroidota > Bacteroidia > Flavobacteriales > Flavobacteriaceae > Lutibacter. The sequence goes on along the minus strand of DAIQBF010000173.1, from coordinate 6,015 downwards.
GCTTCAAATTTTGGTTTCTTCCATTGATGAAGAGGTAAAAAACACGTTGAAGATTCATCAGGACGCGCTGATTTCTAGAATTGATTTGGATGAAAATTCAGAATTTAGCTACACACTTAAATCCGAAAATCACGGACTTTATGCGATGGTTATTGAAGGTGAAATCTGCATTGACAATGAAATTTTGGCAAAACGTGATGCCATCGGAATCTCAGAAACAAATAAGATTCAATTAAAATCCAACACAGCTTCTGAATTGCTTTTTATTGAAGTTCCGATGCATTTTTAGGAATAGTCGTTTATGAGTTGTTGAACGGTTTTGGAAATTTCTTCGTTTTTGGCCATTTTTTGAAGTTCAACAGCTTCGCAAACGCGAACCTCACAATCGGTTATTGGGCAGCGTTCACAGGTAACGCCCACTTTTTTAGATTTAATGTTGGCATCGTTTATAAAGTTAATTTTACTTGTTAGCAGCGGGGAAATCAGCAATCCGATGTTGATACTTCTGTTGTGGCTCTCTTTAAAAGGATCTTTTGTGGCGCTTGAAATCACCAAATAACTTAATCCATCTTCTGGATAATCGGAAATTTGAATGTCGGAAATAATTTCATTTCCGGCAACCCTATTTAAAATATCAATGGAAACCCACCTTCTGCAATAATGCTCATGGGTTTCGTTGGCGGTCGGCGGCTGTTGCTGGGTAATATGAAGTTCTTTTGAAAGTTTGTATCTGTTTTCGCCAGTTTTATTGGTGAAGCGCAAGAAGAATAAATTTTTGAAATGAAACAGCTTTGGCAAAATGTTTGTCAAACGCTGGTAATAGGTTTCTGGAGAATCGGTAAAATGTAAAATCATTTTATTAAAATGATCGCCATCCCATTTCTCTTGTCCAAAAAATGTTTTTAACTGATTTTCGATGGCTTTTTTCGGAATGATAAGCGCGCCGGCAAAATATGATGCCATAAAATTATTTAAAACTTGGTCGAAAGTTTCAAATTTTATCCAGGAAAATGTATAAAGCCGCTCTTTTAAATTTAGGTAATTATACGCCAGTTCTTTTGCGAAAATAAAGGTTTTTTGTGATTCATCTATGGTGTTGCTTAACAACAAAGTATTTGTTTTTGGAATGAATACGCATCTTAATTCCGTCAGATTTGTGTAAGAAGAAAGTCCGTTGTCAATAATTTTGTAATTAAATTCTTCCACCAAAATTTCTTTCAAATAAGCCGATTTTATTTTCTCCTCTAAATTTATCTGATACGCTTTGGCAAATTTTTCCACACTTAATTCAATGTCTTCAAAATAATTGTTATGCGCTTCCTGATAAGAACGCAAAGCCGCCAAAAAGAAACTTTCGCGCGATAGGTTATAGTTTTGGGCAATTTTAATTAAAGTGCTTATAAACGCGTTTACCTTGGCTGGCGCATTTGAAATGATGTCAATTAAATCAGCTTCCTGAATGCCAAATAAATCTAAAGGAATCTCCTTTAAGATTTTGGATTGCAATATTTCCCCCAGCGGCGCTAGATTTTTGTCGAGTTTTAAGGAAACCATATTATCGTACGGCACCTCCAACATTTGTGACAGCAGTGCAATTTTATCCGTTTTCGGATATTTTTTGCCTTTTTCAATTTCGTTTAAGTACGATTTTGAGATGTTTGTTAATTTAGAAAGCCCAAATAAGGAGAGATTTTTCTCTGTTCTTATTTGCTTCAATTTCAATCCAAAGATTAAACGGATGTATTCTTCTTCGATATTCATAAAACAAAGGTATGTTTTTTAGCGAAATAATAAAAATTGGTTCATTATTCAAATTTAGCGAACGTTCGCTTGTTTCACAAAAAACTTTTTTTTATGTTTGTCTTCATAAAAATAAACGAAGATGAAAAAATTTAATGAAACAACAATCCACCCAGTATCTTTTTCAGAAGATGTAAAAAATTCTTACAAAGATATATTAACAAACGAAGCCATGGATTTTTTAGTGCAGTTACACGAAAAATTTAACAGCGGAAGATTGGAATTGCTGGGGAGAAGGGTTGCCCAGCAAAATTATTTTGACAAGGGGAATTTTCCGGAATTTCCGAGAGAAACCGTTGCAGTGCGAGAAGGCGATTGGACTGCAGCGCCTTTGCCAAAAGATTTGTTGGACAGAAGGGTTGAAATTACGGGTCCGGTTGAACGGAAAATGATTATCAACGCCTTAAATTCAGGAGCAAAAGTTTTTATGGCCGATTTTGAGGACAGCAATTCTCCAACTTGGCACAATTTAATGGAAGGACAACAAAACTTAAAAGACGCCATTAAAAAAACCATTTCTTTTTCTAATGAAAATGGAAAGGAATATAAATTAAATGATACTGTGGCTACACTTTTGGTAAGGCCGAGAGGTTTACATTTAAATGAAAAACATTTGTTGATTAATGAAGAACCTATGTCGGGTTCCTTGGTCGATTTCGGATTGTACTTTTTTCATAATGTAAATCAATTATTACTCAACGAATCCGGTCCATATTTTTATTTGCCGAAACTGGAACATTATTTAGAAGCGCGCTGGTGGAATGAAGTTTTTGTGTTTGCGCAGGAATACTTCGGAATAAATCAAGCTACCATAAAAGCCACCGTTTTAATTGAAACAATTACCGCAAGTTTTCAGATCGATGAAATCATATATGAATTAAAAGATCATATCGCAGGGTTGAATTGCGGCCGATGGGATTATATTTTTTCCTATATCAAAAAATTCAGAAACCACAAAAGTTTTACGGTACCCGACAGAAGTCAGGTAACTATGGCAACGCCTTTTATGGAAGCCTATTCATTGCTGGTTATTCAGCGTTGCCATAAGCGAAATGTTCATGCAATTGGCGGAATGGCAGCACAAATTCCGGTAAAAAATGATGAAGAAGCAAATAGAATTGCCTACGAAAAAGTGAGAATAGACAAAGAGCGCGAGGCAAAAAATGGCCACGACGGCACTTGGGTGGCGCACCCGGGATTGGTTCCTGTAGCATTGGAAGTTTTTAACAAATTTATGCCAGAACCCAATCAGATTGACAAAAAGAGAAACGATTTGAAGATTACGGAATCTCAATTGTTGGAACAGCCAAAGGGAACAATTACGGAAGATGGAATTCGTAAAAATATCAATGTCGGAATTTTATACCTGGAATCCTGGTTGTCGGGAAATGGCGCGGCAGCGTTATATAATTTGATGGAAGACGCTGCAACAGCCGAAATTTCAAGAACACAATTGTGGCAATGGCTTCATAATAAGTCTGAAATGGAAGACGGCAGAAAATTCACCGTTAAACTTTATCTCGAATTATTGAAATCTGAAATTTATCAAATTAAGGGTTTGGTTGGGGAAGATTCATTCAAAAATGGAAAATTTAAACTCGCCATCGAATTGTTTGATTCCCTGGTCATTTCAGAAAAATTCGAAGAATTCTTAACCTTAAAGGCGTATAAATATCTATAAAAAAATCACCCAAAAACCGCAAAATTAAAGGGTGATTTACATAAATAACCATAAAAATTAAATACAAGACAAAATTATGAAAAATTTAGCACAAAGCAATTATAGTTCTGCTTTACAAACTGTAAAAGACCTTAAAGCCAAGTATGGAAATACTTGGAATGCAATTAATCCTGAAATTGCAGCTAGAATGGTTGCTCAAAATCGTTTTAAAACAGGTTTGGATATCGCAAAATATACTGCCGCTATTATGAGAAAAGATATGGCAGAATATGATGCGGATGCTTCAAATTACACTCAGTCATTAGGTTGTTGGCATGGTTTTGTTGCACAACAAAATATGATTGCCGTTAAAAAGCATCATAAAACAACAAGTAAAAAATATTTATACCTATCTGGTTGGATGGTTGCTGCATTGCGTTCAGAATTTGGGCCATTGCCAGATCAATCTATGCACGAAAAAACAGCTGTTCCGGCTTTAATAAAGGAAATTTACGATTTCTTGCGTCAAGCAGATGCAATTGAGTTAAATGATTTATTCAGAAGACTTGAAAATGGTGAAGATGTGCAAGATCAAATCGATAATTTTGAAACACATATAGTTCCTATTATTGCTGATATCGATGCAGGTTTTGGAAATGAAGAAGCTACTTATTTGTTAACAAAGAAAATGATTGAAGCCGGAGCTTGTGCGATTCAAATTGAAAATCAAGTTTCGGATGCGAAACAATGTGGTCATCAAGACGGAAAAGTTACCGTGCCTCATGAAGATTTTATTGCCAAACTGAATGCGATTAGGTATGCGTTTATAGAATTGGGCGTAGATGACGGAATTATTGTTGCAAGAACAGATTCAGAAGGTGCTAGTTTAACGCAGAAATTACCGGTGAGCAATGAGCCAGGAGATTTGGCTTCTCAATATTTAGCTTTTGTAGAAGCGGAAGAAATTGACATAAATGATGCTAAAGAAGATGATGTGTTTCTTAAAAGAGCTGGTAAATTAGTACGTCCTGTAAGATTGCCAAACGGTTTGTATCAATTTAAAGAGGGTTCAAATATAGATAGAGTTGTGTTAGATTGTATTACGAGTCTTCAAAATGGAGCAGATTTACTATGGATTGAAACGCCAACACCAAATGTAAAGCAAATCGCAAATATGGTCAACAGAATTAAAGAAGTTGTGCCAAATGCTAAATTGGTTTACAACAACTCGCCATCTTTTAATTGGACATTAAATTTCCGTAATCAGGCTTATGATGAAATGCTTTCGGAAGGTGAAAATATGACCGACTATGATAGAAATAATTTAATGGATGCGCAATATGATGATTCGCCATTGTGCTATCGTGCTGATGAGAAAATTAGAACGTTCCAAATAGATGGCGCAAGAGATGCAGGTATTTTCCATCACTTAATTACGTTACCAACTTATCATACAACAGCACTTCATATGAATGATTTAACTGAGGGTTATTTTGGAGAAGAAGGGATGTTGGCTTATGTAAAAGGTGTTCAGAGACAGGAAATTCGTAAAGATGTTTCTTGTGTTAAACATCAAAGAATGGCAGGATCAAATCTTGGTGATGACCATAAAACATTTTTTGCAGGAGACAAAGCTTTAAAAGCAGGAGGCGAAAACAACACGTCTAATCAATTTGAAGTTATTTCTAAAAACAATAAAGTTGAAGAAAAATTAAGGAAGGTTGTATAAATAAATTAAACAAAAAAAAACGGAGGCAGCTCAGTTTTAAATAGACATTTTTACGGTTATTTTAGTCCAACGCCTTCTTAAAGAGGGCGTTTTTTTGTATTTTTGTATTTTAAAATTACGATATTTACAAACTGTAATTTTTTCAGAAATCTAATTTAAAAAATAACCATACAAAATGAATAAAAATACTGTATTGGCTTGGGCAACATTTATTATGCTTGTTGTTGGTGTAGGGCTTATCGCGATCGGAGCATTTAGATATGATGATGTAGCTGGTTGGGGATTTGTTTCCGTAGGAGTAGGGTTTTTTGCCATTGCCTGGGTGTTTAATGCTTTAAAAGGAAGGGTATAGAGCCCCCTAACCCCCGAAGGGAGGATTGAGCGTTAAGAAAATGTATGGGATACATTTTTAGCGATAAGGCCAGCTGGCGTGTTGGCATTAAAATGTTAAAAGTTAACTAACTGAGCAATTAATAACCTTTAACATAAAAAAGCTTAAAGCTTATAACTAAAAACTTACAACCAAGAACTAACAACTAATAAAATGGCAGACGATAAGAAAGTAATCTTTTCAATGGCAGGTTTAACAAAAACCTACCAAGGGGCGAATAAGCCTGTTTTAAAAAACATATATTTAAGTTTCTTTTACGGGGCTAAAATCGGGATTTTAGGCTTAAATGGTTCGGGTAAATCTACTTTGCTTAGAATTATTGCCGGAATTGAAAAAAATTATCAGGGAGATGTGGTTTTTGCCCCCGGCTATTCTGTCGGATTTTTATCGCAGGAACCACAATTGGATGATAGCAAAACGGTATTGGATGTTGTA
>DAIQBF010000172.1:0-7099 GCA_036781305.1 Lutibacter sp. | reverse complement strand
TAATGAGCATCTGCCTTTTTCCTAATTTTAAAATTTGTTTTAAATGCTGCCGATGGTGAATTGGCGCGTATAAAAAAGACACCATCTTATTCTGGACGCTATTTTGACTCGATTGCCGATATTATTTTGAATTTCTTTATTTTTTTGGCGCTTTGGCAACTCACAGATTCCCGATTAATTTATGCCTTGCTTGCTTTTATAGGCATTCAGTTACAGGGAACTTTATACAATTATTACTACGTTATTTTGAGAAACAGGTTTAATGGCGATACCACAAGCCGTATTTTTGAAGATAAAACACCCATCGCCTTGAAAGGGGAAAATCAGCGCCATGTGAACTTCCTTTTTATACTTTATAAGATTCTTTATGGTGTTTTTGACAAAACAATCTATTTTCTGGATAAAAAGGCGATTGAAGGCAAGCCTTTTCATAATTGGTTCATGACCGCTGTTTCCATTTTCGGACTCGGATTTCAGTTGCTCATTATTTCCGCAATGTTGGTGTTGGGATTGGCCGAATTCATCATTCCCTTCTTCATTGGATATACCGCGATGATAATTGTTTTTATTGGCATCAGAAAAGTGTTTTAAAGAGTTTATCTTGAAGGGATTAAGAGGGATTTTTTTATTAAAAAAGCGATTTTTCCTGATTGATATAGCCAAAATCTTCTTGTAGTTTTCCTTTTTTTGAAGCTTCAACCGCCAACACGTCACAGCGCTCATTTTGCAGGTGGTTGTTGTGTCCTTTTACCCATTCAAATTTTGTGTTTTTCGGATTGTAAATCGCTAAAAATCGCTTCCACAAATCGGGATTTTTCACCCCTTTAAATTGTTTTTTATGCCAGCCGAACAGCCATTTTTTTTCAACGGCGTCCACCACGTATTTTGAATCGGAAAAAATAGTGATATCCACATCGGTAGTTTTCATATTCTCCAACGCAACAATTACAGCCAACAATTCCATCCGGTTATTCGTGGTTTTTTTATAGCCTTCAGAAAATTCTTTTCGATAGTGTTTCCCAACCCATTCCATCACAATTCCGTAGCCGCCGGGACCCGGATTTCCGCTGCAAGCGCCATCTGTATAAATATGTACTTTAGGTTTATCAGCCATTTTCCAAAATCACTTTTTCTATAACTTTCGGGAAATATTCCTGTTCTAATTGATGGATTTTTTCCGCAACATCTTCTGGCGTATCGCTTTTCAAGACTTCAAAACTTTTCTGAAAAATAATGGCGCCTTCATCATAATTATCATTCACATAATGAATGGTAATTCCGGTTTGTTTTTCCTTATTTTCAACAATGGCATGGTGCACGTGCATTCCGTACATGCCCTTTCCGCCATATTTTGGCAACAAAGCAGGATGGATGTTGATAATTTTATTTGGAAAAGCATCAATTATTTTTGAGGGAATTTTCAATAAAAATCCGGCTAAAATCACATAATCTGCATTTTTCTTCAAAAGATTTAACACTTCATCCGTAGCAATTAAGTCATTTTTATCAAAACTTCTGTTAGAAATTCCCAAACGGCTTGCACGCTCCAAAACTTTGGCGTCGTTTTTATTGGACAGCACATAAATCACAGAAATTAAATCGCTGTGACTAAAATATTTGATAATATTTTCAGCATTGGTTCCGGATCCTGAGGCCAGTATGACAATACGTTTCATTTTCACAAATTAATATCTTGTTTGAAACAACAAATAAAATGAATTAAACCCAACTATTATGGGGTAAATAAAAAAAACTTTGCCTATCTTTAAAACTTAGTTTTTATCTTTTATGAATTAAAAGATTTTGATTTAAATAAAGTTTTATATTTTTGCCGAGTAATTAAATTTAAAATAAAAGAATTATGTCAGACATTGCATCAAGAGTAAAGGCCATTATCGTAGATAAATTAGGCGTTGACGAAAATGAAGTAACAACAGAAGCTAGCTTTACTAACGATTTAGGAGCGGACTCACTTGATACTGTTGAGTTAATCATGGAATTCGAAAAAGAATTCGACATTCAAATTCCAGACGATCAAGCCGAGAACATTGGCACTGTAGGTCAAGCAATTAGCTACATAGAAGCCGCAAAAAAGTAATTTAAAATATGGAGATTAGACGAGTAGTTGTAACTGGACTTGGTGCATTAACACCAATTGGCAATAATATTGAAGATTTTTGGAACGGTCTTGTTAACGGTGTTAGCGGAGCAGCTCCAATAACCTATTTCGATGCAACCAAGTTCAAAACTCGTTTTGCCTGTGAACTCAAAAATTTTGATATCACTCAATTTTTTGACAGAAAAGAGGCCCGTAAAATGGACAGATTCACACAGTATGCCATGGTTGCTGCTGATGAAGCCATTGTAGATTCAAAATTAGATTTAGAAAAAATAGATAGAGACAGAGTTGGCGTAATTTGGGGCGCAGGAATTGGCGGCTTGGAAACTTTTCAAAATGAAGTTTTAAATTATGCTGAAGGCGATGGCACGCCAAGGTTCAATCCTTTCTTTATTCCTAAAATGATTGCGGATATCGCACCCGGACAAATCTCCATAAGATATGGGTTTAGGGGTCCAAACTTTGCAACGGTATCTGCCTGCGCATCATCTTCAAACGCAATCATTGATGCCTTAAATTACATTCGATTGGGTCATGCAGATGTGATGGTTTCAGGTGGTTCCGAAGCTACAATTACCATTGCCGGAATAGGTGGTTTTAATGCTTTACAAGCGCTTTCAACTAGAAACGACGACCCGTCAACCGCGTCAAGACCATTTGACAAAGACAGGGATGGTTTTGTTTCAGGAGAAGGAGCTGGCGCGCTTATTTTGGAAGAATACGAACATGCAAAAGCAAGAGGCGCAAATATTTACGCCGAAATTGCCGGCGGAGGCTTGTCTGCCGATGCTTATCATATTACCGCACCACATCCGGAAGGATTGGGCGCCATCAATGTGATGAGAAACTGCTTAAGGGATGCAGGTCTAAAACCGGAAAATGTTGACGCCATAAATATGCATGGAACTTCAACCCCACTTGGCGATATTGCAGAATCAAAAGCAATATTGGATGTTTTTGGAGATCACGCATATCGCTTAAATCTTAATTCGACAAAGTCAATGACCGGACATTTATTGGGTGCTGCCGGCGCTGTTGAAGCAATTGCTTCAATCTTGGCTATAAAATACGGAATCGTGCCTCCTACCATCAATCATTTTATTGATGATGATCAAATTGACAGTAAATTAAACTTTACATTCAACAAGGCGCAAAAACGCGATGTAAAAGTTGCCATGAGCAACACTTTTGGATTTGGGGGACACAATGCTTGTGTGCTCTTTAAAAAACTTGATTAACAGCAATACTGAATGGGTTTCATTCGAAAAATAATTACTTCTCGTCCTAAAAAAAGTGAGGACGTTTTTTATAACGATTTAACCAAAATATTAGGTTTTAAACCTAAAGGAATTGCCCATTACCAAAAAGCTTTCGTTCACCGCTCCATTAAAGAGTTTGACAAAAAAACCGGATTTCCTTTAAATTATGAACGTCTGGAATTTTTGGGCGATGCCATCCTCAGCGCAGTCATAGCTGCTCATTTATTCCATGCGGTTCCATCAGGAGACGAAGGCTATTTAACCCAAATGCGTTCGAAAATAGTAAGCAGGGAGCATCTTAATGAACTTGGCAAAGAATTAGATCTATTGCGTTTTATCAGAAGCAACGTTATCCTTTCAAACTTTGGGGAAAATGTTCACGGAAATATTTTTGAAGCTTTGGTTGGGGCTATTTATTTAGACAGGGGATATACTTACAGTCAAAAATTTATTTATAAAAGAGTAATCGCCCCTTATGTCGATATCTTGAGACTCGAAGGCAAAATTACCAGTTATAAGAGTTTATTTATAGAATGGTGCCAAAAGAAAAAGAAAGATTTGGTTTTTGAAGTGTATGAAGATTCTGGAAATGATGCCACAAAACACTTTAGCGTAAAACTTTTTTTAGATGGTGAACTTATCGCTAAAGGAAGAGCCACTTCAAAGAAAAAAGCAGAAGAAGTTGCGGCAAAAAGAGCCTATTATGCTTTTCAAAATGAAATTACCATAAGCTAAGGCTGCCCACCTCACGAATACGATTTCGTAATATTATTAGTTACTGTAATTAAACAATGGTATTTTTGCAAAATTAAATTATCCTTCTTTTTATGCAACTATTAACATTAGATTTAGAAGATGATTATTCATTAGTTGGCATTCATTCAACTGAGGAGGATTACAGATTGGCTTATCTTTTAAACGATAATTTAAAAATTAAACTAACGCGGTTTAAACATAATTTAGATTTTGGAAATTCGACTGCCGTGTTCCCCTTGTTTGAATATAAAGACGAATCCAATTATATTAATTACTATTTAATCAACAATAAGCATTTAGAGCTTGTTGACAACCAATATAAAGATGGTTTATTTGGCGGAGATTACAGCACCACTTCTTATTTAATACCCGAAAAAAAGAAAGTTGACTTTTTTTTAAAAATTGAAGGCAGCAACAACGAAGATTTCATTCAAAATTTAGTGAGTGATTTAAATAAAATAAACCAAATAATAACATCTTATCCGATAGATCCAATAACCTTAAAATCGAAAGAAAATCTCATATTTTAATTATGGCAAACAATAGAAAACGCACAAAAATTGTAGCAACATTAGGACCCGCATGCAACACTGTGGAAATTATGGAAAACATGATGGAAGCCGGCGTAAATGTATTCCGGGTTAATTTCTCACATGCCGATTATGCCGATGTAGAAGAAAAAATTAAAATAATTCGGGAAATTAATGTTCGCCGCGGTTTTCACGTGGCGGTTTTAGCCGATTTACAAGGGCCAAAATTGCGCGTTGGCGTTATGGGAGAAGGCGTATTTCTAAATATTGGCGATACTTTTACCTTTACCACCGTAAAATGTGAAGGAACTCAAGAAAAGGCCTTTATGACCTATAAAAGATTCCCGAAAGACGTTCAAGTTGGAGAGCATATTTTGGTTGATGACGGTAAATTATTATTTGAAGTCACAGCAACAGACAGAGATTCACAAGTCACCACAAAAGTATTGCGCGGCGGAAAATTAAATTCCAAAAAAGGAGTAAACTTACCAAACACAAAAATATCGTTGCCTGCACTTACAAAAAAGGATATTGAAGATGCGTTGTTTGCCATTAAAATGGAAGCAGATTGGATTGCCCTTTCTTTTGTAAGAACTGCCGAAGATTTGATTCAGCTAAGAGATTTAATAGCGGCAAACTCTCCGCATAAAATTCCGATTATCGCAAAAATTGAAAAACCGGAAGCCGTTGCAAACATTGATAAAATAACACCTTATTGCGATTGTTTAATGGTTGCCCGAGGAGATTTGGGGGTTGAGGTTCCTATGGAAGAGGTTCCTTTAATTCAAAAACGTTTGGTGCTAAAAGCCAAAAGAGCACATATTCCGGTAATTATTGCCACCCAAATGATGGAAACGATGATTACCAACCAAGTGCCAACAAGAGCTGAGGTAAACGATGTCGCCAATTCAATTATGGATGGTGCCGATGCCGTAATGTTATCTGGAGAGACTTCTGTGGGTGCATTTCCTTTGGAAGTGATAAAACAAATGCGCAGAATTATTGAAAGTGTGGAAAATTCTCCATTGATTTCAATTCCCGATCAATCTATACAATGTGTTAACAATCGTTATATCACAAAAGTTATATGCCAACAGGCTTCGATAATTGCCGACACAATTTCTGCGGAAGTGATTACAACTTTAACAGATACCGGATATACCGCTTTTCATATTTCTTCCTGGAGACCAAAATCGAATATCTTGGTATTTTCTTCAAACAGAAGAATATTGGCGATGCTCAATTTATTATGGGGCGTTAAAGGCATTTTTTATGACCGTTTTGTAAGCACCGACGAAACTATTAAAGATATCAATAGAATGGCGCACGAAAAAGGCTATTTAAAAGAAGGAGATTTTGCCATAAACATCACTTCCATGCCTGTTAAAGAAAGAGGTATGGCAAATACGCTGCGCATTACCCGATACAAATAGAAAAAAAGTACTTAAAGTGCCTAAAGTTTGAAGTGCTTAGCGTTGAAAAACAGCTTGCTTTTTAGCATCACATCCAATCCGAAAGAAGCCAACCAATGGGCTCCGGCATATTTGCCGGAGTCCATTTTTATTGGTATTGGCTAAAACTTCATATTGGTTTTTATCACGGTTGCGTCGTTTAAAACAAATGGCATAGGCATCATGATTTCGGTTCTTGGAATAATGCTGAACTGCGGATTGGAAAACAAATCGTATTTGGCTTCCAAAACATCAATATCAATCACTTGATTTTTATCTACCACAAATTTAATTTCTATAATTTCATCTTTGCTGGTTCTGTAATAATTCATTATGGTGCCTTTTTCCACAGAAAATGCAAACTTGCTGTTATTGGCATTTTTAAAAGGTTCATTATTGACCGTTAATGCTTTAAACAGAATTGGTGTTTTGGTCAATAGCTCAACTTTATTGGCATTTCGAGGTGACTCAATGCGTAAAGTCACTTTTCTTTCAGAAGCAATAATCGTGTCCGAAACAATTGAAATTAGCGGCTTTTCCAGATTTCTGATTGCCGTTTTCGTGAATAATTGAATATTCGTTTTGTATTTGCTTGCCGTTGTATTTTCATCATAACTTCCTTTCGTTGGATTTTCACCTAAAAATTGTTTGGTAAAATCATCTGTTGTTGCATTGTAACTCGCCCAATAGGCTTCGTTTTTATCGCTGTCGAAAACATACAAAACACTGTTGGGTTTTTTTCGGTCAACGCTGTAGGATGAGAACACGGAAGCAGAAATCAACAACATCAAACCGATGAATAAAAACACAAAACTTAACCTTCTATGGTCTTTATACTGCTGAAAAACAGGCACCAAAAATCCGAACAGAAAAACGGTAAGCACCGCCGAAACCACCAACATTTTAAGTCCGAGCCCAACCGGAAACATTTTCACCAATGGCGAAAATATAATAAGTGCCAGAATGGTGAGAAACGTAAAAATT
>DAIQBF010000171.1:0-7135 GCA_036781305.1 Lutibacter sp. | reverse complement strand
CCCCGCCTTTTCGGCGGGGGAACGCCCACCAAAAAGTCAGGCAGATCCAAAATAACCAGCTATAAATTGCTGTACCTATTAGAATTAAGCCGATGTTTCCTAAACAATCAAATACAAAAACGGAATTTATGTATATTTAAATACTATTTTTGCAGTATGGAAACAAACAGACAAAAAAAAATTGCAGGTGTTTTACAAAAAGATCTTGCCGATGTTTTGCAACACGCCGCACAGGATGGAATGAAAGGGATTATTATTTCTGTTACCAAAGTGCTCGTCACTTCCGATTTATCGAACGCAAAAGTGTACATCAGCGTTTTCCCGCAGGATAAAAGAGACCTTATTCTTAAAGGACTTCATGAAAATACGGCCACCATTCGCTATGAAATGGCAAAACGGACCAAAGAACAGCTGAGAAGAATGCCCGAACTGTTTTTTTATATGGATGACAGTTTGGATTATATTGAGAATATTGACAATGCCCTAAAAGGCAAACAGGAAAATCCGATTAAAAATCCCGATATTTTAGACCAACGCAAAAAGCGATAATTTGAATTTTTCCCTTTACATAGCCAAGCGATATTTATTTTCTAAAAGCAGCAACAACACCATAAATATTATCACTTTTATTGCCGCTGTTGGGGTGATTATTGGGACTTTGGCTTTGTTTATCGTGCTTTCGGGATTTTCGGGATTGCGAACTTTCAGCATTGGTTTTTTAAACACCTCCGATCCCGACATTAAAATTACCGCCGTTAAAGGAAAATCGTTTGATTTCAATTCCAAGATTGAATCGCTTATCAACAATCAAAATGGCATCGCTTCTTATTCAAAAGTGATTGAAGAACGCGCATTTTTTGATTTTAATGGAAAAACACACATTGCCTACATAAAAGGCGTTGACCTTAACTACACAAAAGTAAACCGCATGGACACCACGGTTTATGCCGGAACTTGGCTCGATGAAAATCTTCCTTCAGGAGCGGTAGTGGGAAACGGAATTTCAAACTTGTTGTCTATTGGCGTTTATGATTTTTTGGAACCCTTAAAAATTTACGTTCCAAAACCGGGAAGTGGCTATATTACCGATCCCGCCAACGCTTTTACAAAGATTAACACCCAACCTATTGGCGTATTTGCATTGACCGATGAAATTGACAAAAAATTCGTGTTTATCTCCTTGGAGTTGGCCCAGGAACTGCTGAATTACAATCCGACACAAATTTCGGCCATTGAACTAAAAGTTCAAAACATCAAAGACCGAGCGAAAATTATTGAGCAACTTAAAAACAATTTAGGAACCGACTTTAAAGTGGAAACTCGGGAACAATTAAATGCCGTTTTTTATAAAATGCTGAATACCGAAAATTTGGCTTCCTATTTAATATTTACCCTGATTCTAATTATCGCTTTGTTCAATGTGATTGGCGCTATTATTATGATGATTTTAGACAAAAGGGACAATCTTAAAACATTGTATAATTTGGGCGCGTCCATTAAAGAAATTAAACGCATTTTTATTTTTCAGGGATTTTTGCTGACGCTTTTCGGACTTGCGGTTGGATTATCGGTTGGCATAATCTTAGTATTGCTTCAGAAAAAATATAGCTTATTTATGATAACACAACATTTGGCTTATCCGGTTGAGTTTACCTTTTTAAATGTAATTACCGTGCTTGTGACCATTCTTGTTTTGGGTTTAATGGCCTCGAAAATTGCCAGCAGCAGAATTTCTTTGAAATTGGTGGAGTAATAATTTTTTTACTGTTGAATTGTAGGTTTGTTGAATCTTATTCAGATTGAATTACACACCCCTAGCCCCTCTCGAGAGGGGAATTTTGATTGAAGAAATTAAACTTTTGGCTTTAATACTTTGAGGGCAACCTAAGCAAATTTCTGAAGCACTTCCTCAAAAACATCGTAAACATCTTGCGCGGAATCTGATTTTACCATTTTTAAACGGTATTCTTTAAAATCGGGGATGCCTTTAAAATAATTGGTATAATGACGGCGTGTTTCCATAACACCCACAATTTCAACGCCTTTCCAGTCAATTTCCATTTGTAAATGTCGGCGTGCCATTTCAACGCGATCGGCAAGGGTAATTTCAGGTAAATGTTCTCCAGTTTCAAAAAAGTGTTTCACTTGTTTAAAAAACCACGGATTTCCAATGCTTGCACGGCCAATCATAGCACCGTCCAACCCAAATTTATCGCGCATTTCCATAGCGCGTTCGGGTGAATTTACGTCGCCGTTTCCAAAAATGGGAATGTGCATTCTCGGATTGTTTTTCACCGCGGCAATATGGCTCCAGTCGGCCTCGCCTTTATACATTTGGGCGCGTGTGCGTCCATGAATTGAAATTGCTTTACAGCCAACATCCTGCAAACGTTCGGCCACTTCAACAATTCTTATGGAATTTTCGTCCCAGCCCAAACGGGTTTTAACGGTGATGGGTAAATTGGTGTGTTTTGCCATGGCTTCGGTTAATTTCACCATCAAATCGATGTCTTTTAAAATGCCAGCTCCGGCGCCTTTGCAAACCACTTTTTTTACCGGACAGCCAAAATTGATGTCGATAATATCCGGGTTTGATTGTTCAACAATCTCCACCGTTTTTAACATAGATTCCAAATTTGCGCCAAATATTTGAATGCCAACCGGACGTTCTTTTTTATAAATGTCGAGTTTTTTTCTGCTTTTTGCCGCATCGCGTATCAATCCTTCCGAAGAAATAAACTCGGTATAAACCACATCTGCACCCTGTTCTTTGCATAAAGCCCTAAACGGCGGGTCGCTCACATCTTCCATCGGCGCCAGCAACAACGGAAATTCGCACAATTCTATGTCTCCTATCTTTATCAATATCAAAAATTTAAGTGTGCAAAATTACACAATTTTCAAGAAGTATAAAATTATTGTTTTGAACTTGTTTCAGTTAATTATTTCATTGGATAATTTAAATTGATTGTTGCTAGGCAAATCAATAATAAATAACTTGAAGCCAGCAAAAAAATCTCTGATTTAAGAACAGCGTTAAATCATCCAATCTCATTTTTTTATATAAATAGTAGATTATATTCTATTTATTATATGTAAATAGTAGATTATAATCAATTTTTTATATATTTGTATAAACCATAAATATTAAAAATCGTATAATATGCTTCAAATAGACCGAAAACTAAAGGAAAATTTGGTGGATAAATGGAATTCAGGCAAAGTATTAATTGTAATTGGTCCTAGGCAAGTTGGAAAAACCACGCTGTTGAAATCACTTTGTGAAGCCGAAGGAAATTATCTTTTTATAAATGGCGACGACCCAGAAGATAGAATATTGCTTGAAAACGCTGGTGAAAACAAATTGAGAAACATCATCGGAAATCATAAAACTGTCTTTTTTGATGAAGCGCAACGCATTAAAAATATCGGAATTATTCTCAAAATTATACACGACCAAATCAAAGAAGTCAGGTTGGTGGTTAGCGGTTCTTCCGCCTTAGAAGTTTCCAATGAACTTAACGAACCTTTAACCGGCAGAAAATGGGAATTCAATTTATTTCCCTTTACATACGGAGAACTTCAAGATCATTTTGGCTATGCAAATAACGCTAAAAACCTGTCAAAATATATGATTTACGGCATGTATCCAGAAGTTATCACAAATTATGAAAATGCAGAAGGCACTTTAAAACAAATTTCTGGCAGTTACCTTTATAAAGATTTATTGCAATACCAAGGAATCCGCAAACCTGAAATACTGGATAAATTATTGTTGGCGTTGGCTTTACAATTGGGTTCCGAAGTTAATTATAACGAGCTTTCACAAACTGTTGGCGCTGATAGAGCCACCATTGAACAGTATATTTCCTTATTGGAAAAAGCATTTGTGGTTTTTAGATTAAACCCTTTAAGCAGAAATGTTCGAAATGAAATAAACACCTCACGCAAAATTTATTTTTATGATAATGGCATTAGAAACGCTGTTGTCGGAAATTTTAAATCTTTGGAGTTTCGACAAGACACTGGCGCTTTATGGGAAAATTTTGTAATTTCAGAGCGATTGAAAATATTGAATTACAACCAATGGCACGGACGATTTTATTTTTGGAGAACTTACCAGCAACAAGAAATTGATTGGGTTGAAGAAATTGACGGATCATTTTCCGCTTACGAATTTAAGTGGAATTCTAAAAAAACAGGAAAATTTTTTCCCAAAACCTTCCTCAATAATTATCCTATTTCTAAAACTTTAGTGGTTACGCCAGAACAAATTGATGAATTTTTAACCAACTCATTTTAAAAGAAAATTCGAAGAACAACTACAATTATGGCTTTATTAATTTAAAGATAAATTGTATTTTTGAGCTAACTAAAATAACATTTATGAAATTAAAATTGACCATCCTGTTTTTATCAGCCCTATTTTTCAGCTGTAAATCTTCCCAACATAAAACTGCTTACGATGGAAAATCGGGTGCCACAAAAATTGTGAACACCATCCATTATCCGCAGGAAAAACATTTAAAAAACATAAAACAACTCACCTTTGGCGGCGACAATGCTGAAGCATATTGGAGTTTCGACAATACAAAACTTACTTTTCAGGCAAACACAAAAGCTTGGGGATTGGAGTGCGACCAAATTTTTATGATGGATATTGATGATGATTTAAGTGAAGGAAAAATCCCGCAAATGATAAGTACCGGAGAAGGAAGAACCACTTGCAGTTATTTTTTGCCGGGAGATTCCACCATTATCTATTCCTCTACCCATTTGGCTGATAAAGCTTGTCCGCCCGTTCCAAAAAAAGAAGATTATGGCAATAAATATATTTGGCCGGTTTATGAAGGTTTCGATATTTTTGTGGCCGACACCAAAGGAAATCAGTTAAAACAGCTCACTTTTGAACCGGGTTATGATGCCGAACCAACCGTTTCGCCAAAAGGCGATAAAATTGTGTTTACCTCAACACGAACCGGAGATTTGGAATTGTTTACGATGAATATTGACGGATCCGACGTAAAACAAATCACTTTTGAATTGGGTTACGACGGCGGTGCTTTCTTTTCACCCGATGGCACAAAATTAATATTCCGTTCCTCGCGTCCGAAAACAGAAGAAGAGATAAAAGAGTACAAAGATTTATTGGCTGAAGGATTGGTGCAACCCACAAATATGGAATTATATACCTGCAATGTTGATGGCAGTGAATTAACCAAAATTACCGATTTAGGCAATGCCAACTGGGCGCCGTTTTTTCACCCATCAGGTAAAAAAGTTATATTTTCTTCCAACCATAAAACGAAACATAGCTTCAATTTATTTATGGTTAATGTGGATGGAACCGGTTTGGAACAAATTACTTACGATACCGTTTTTGATGCTTTTCCGATGTTTTCGCCCGATGGAAAGAAAATCGTTTTTTCTTCCAACAGAAATAATAACGGAACGCACGACACCAATTTATTTATCGCTGACTGGGTAGAATAGCAAACATTGATTCAAGAAAATAAGTTCTAAATCATAAATTGAAAACAAATTTCGTCATTGCGAGGAAGGTTAATGAGGCAGAGCCGATTAAGCAGACGTAGCAAACTGTTTATACAATAGCAGTATTACCATAATAAAAACCAATTGCTTCAACTTTTTTCAAAAGCCTCGCAATGACGGATTGGAACGAAAAGCGCGACCTGAAAGGAAACGCCAACCAAAAAGGTCGGCAGGCCCACAATATTTTTGAAAAATTTTGTTGCCGTTTACGCAATTTGGTTGAAAAAACTAAAAAACATATTGTTCAATATATCATAAAAATTGAAGATTGCTTAACTTTAGGCACTGATAAGTTATAACTTGTCGTATTTTGAAACCCTTATTTCGCTATATTTGCGCAAATTAACGAGAAAGGAATACGACGCATGAAAAACATCAGAAATTTTTGTATTATTGCCCATATTGACCACGGGAAAAGCACGTTAGCCGACAGGCTGTTAAGTTTTACCGGAACCACTACGGCGCGTGAAGAACAAGCCCAGCTATTGGACAGTATGGATTTGGAGCGCGAACGCGGCATTACCATAAAAAGCCACGCCATTCAAATGGAATATAAGTATGAAGGCGAAAATTATATTTTAAATTTAATTGACACGCCGGGCCACGTGGATTTTTCTTACGAAGTTTCCCGGTCAATTGCCGCCTGTGAAGGCGCTCTGTTAATTGTTGATGCCGCTCAAAGCATTCAGGCACAAACAATTTCCAATTTATATTTGGCTTTAGAACACGATTTGGAAATAATTCCAATTTTAAACAAAGTTGATTTGCCAAGTGCCAATCCGGAAGAAGTTACCGATGATATTGTTGCTTTATTGGGCTGTAAACCTGAAGACGTGATTCACGCAAGCGGAAAAACAGGTTTTGGCGTTGAAGATATATTAAAAGCCATTATAGAAATAATTCCCGCCCCAAAGGGCGATGTGAACGCGCCATTGCAAGCGTTGATTTTTGACTCGGTTTACAATTCATACCGCGGTGTGGAGACTTATTTCAGGGTTTTTAACGGAGAAATTAAAAAAGGACAGCGCATTAAATTTATGGCAACCAAAAATGAGTACAATGCCGATGAGGTGGGTACCTTAAAATTAACGCAAGTTGCAAAACAAAGCATAAAAGCAGGAGATGTAGGTTATTTGATTACCGGCGTTAAAACCGCTGTTGAAATTAAAGTAGGTGACACCATTACCGATGCTTTAAATCCGACCCAACATAGAATTGATGGTTTTGAAGATGTAAAACCAATGGTATTTGCAGGGATTTATCCCGTTGATACCGATGAATATGAAGAGCTTAGATCTTCTATGGAAAAATTGCAATTGAACGATGCTTCTTTGGTATTTGTGCCGGAAAGCTCTGCTGCATTGGGATTTGGTTTTCGTTGTGGATTCTTGGGAATGCTGCATTTGGAAATTGTTCAGGAAAGATTGGAGCGAGAATTTGACATGACGGTAATTACCACCGTGCCAAACGTGTCCTACCACGCTTTTAGCAACAAACATCCGGAGGTTCCTGTTTTAGTGAACAATCCAACCGATTTGCCCGAACCTTCAAAATTAAATCGGGTAGAAGAACCTTATATTAA
>DAIQBF010000170.1:0-7138 GCA_036781305.1 Lutibacter sp. | reverse complement strand
TAAATCCTCAATTTCGGCTTCTAATTTACCAACCGTATTTTTCGCTTTTTTAAGCGTCGGCAAATCATGATTTATTAAACCGTTAATGGTATTTTCGTTTATTTTGCTTACCCTCTTTAACACTTTCGAAATATTATTGGCACTTTCTTCAATTACGCCTTTTACCGATTTGCTTTCTGCTCTGCTCAAACTGTCTTCAGCTTTCGTTTCTTTTGATTTCTTAATATGCTTTATGGAGTTTCTTACCAATAAAACAACTGCAATCAGCAATAGAATTGCAATCATAGTGGATCCTCCCAAAAAGATTAGATACGCAACCACTCCCGATGCAATAAAAGCCATAAAAGCGGTAAAAAACCAACCTCCAATTACATTTAAAACACCTGCAACCCTATAAACGGCACTTTCACTTCCCCAAGCCCTGTCTGCCAATGAAGAACCCATAGCAACCATAAATGTTACATAAGTAGTTGATAATGGCAATTTATAGGAAGTGGCAATAGAAATTAACACCCCAGAAACCATTAAATTAACTGCGGCACGAACCAAATCAAAAGAGGGCAATTCAAGTTTTTTACCCTGAACCAAGTCAATTACAGGCTTTTCAAATTGTTTGTCAATTTTAATTTGAATTGAGTTTGGAATTAAAATTGAAAAATATCGTGAAAACAATATTGAACCTCTTACCAATATTCTTGATGTATAGTTTGGTTCGAAACGTTCTTTAGTATCTCCCTGACTGGATAAATCAATTGATGTTTTTACTACGGCTTTGGCTTTTGATGAAAACCATAAAGTTAATACCATGATCATTCCTGCAATAAATAACAATAAAGTTGGCGTAGCAACTTTTTCACCTAAAACGCCCATTGCAAACTCTGTAGCAGGAACTCCCGAACCAACCCACGCATTGTACGATTGCCAGCCTGCAATTGGAACCCCAATAAAGTTCACCAAGTCATTGCCTGCAAATGCCAATGCCAATGCAAAAGTACCTGCAATAATTATTATTTTATAAATATTAATTTTAAAGAGGTTTATTAAAACATAGGAAATACCCGACCAAAAAATCAAATTTATCGCTATTATTTGGTAAACAAACTTTTCTAAGAAATCCTTAATGGTGATATTTCCAATAATATTAAAACTATCCGTTGCATAATTTGTTCCTCCAATACCTTTCATAAGGATAAAATACATAATTGAAGATAAGGCTACTCCGCCAAAGATGGCACCATACCACGCTGATTTCATTTCATAATTGAATGAAAGCAATAACCGCGAAAGATATTGTACAATAGCACCAATAGAAAAGGCAACCAATACCGACAGTAAAATTCCAAAAATAATTTGGGTGGCTTTTGCAGTATTAATATAATTTGTAATATTAGCAAAATTACCACTTTCGGCACCTATTTTAATTAATGAAACTGCAACCGCAGCACCTAACAATTCAAAAACAATTGAAACGGTTGTAGAGGTTGGCATTCCAATTGAATTGAAAAAATCAAGCAGTAAGATATCGGTAATCATTACTGCCATAAAAATGATCATGATATCACTAAACATAAACATTCCGGGATTGAAGATTCCCTTACGGGCAACCTCCATCATTCCACTTGAAAATATGGCTCCACAGGCAATACCAATACTGGCAACAATCATAATGGTTTTAAATGATACAGCTTTTGAACCTATTGCAGAATTTAAAAAATTTACGGCATCGTTACTTACGCCAACAACTAAATCAGCAATGGCCAATATCGCCAGTGCAACAATCATTAATAAGTATAAATCATCCATATATTATTGGTTGTTTTTTATAATTGCGTAAAAGTAACAAGTTAATTTTTTCTATACTAAATTAAATGGCTTTTTTCTAGAAGAATAAATAAACATAGTTTAGGTAAAAAAGGGATTTTGTTAAATTTAACCAAATCCCTTTCAATTTAAATTGAATTTAACTTTTAAAGGCTATATTTTGGTGAATAATTCTAATAATTTGATTTTTGCCTTTAGCAAGTCCTCAATTTCTAATAAGATACTAAAATAGAGTGTCGTATTTTTAGGGCTGGACTCTGTTGTCCTGGTTCGCTCAACTTGTTTTTGCGTATAAATGGTAACTTCTGTTAACAAGGTTTCCAATTCTGCGACTAAATATGGAATTTGGTTAAAAGTGTGTGAATCAAAAACAGCCTGTGTTTTTAAAAACATTTCATTCAGTTTTAGTTCAATTTCTTTTAACTCATTTGCTTGATTTACTTTTAATCCCTTATGATTGTTGTGAATATGCTTATAACTAATTATTGAAACAAAACCGATTGATTGCGCAAGATCTTGCAATATTTTTATAACATCAATATAAAAAGAACTTGCACTCACTGATGATTCATGTAAATTTTTAATAAAATAGAAGATGTTATTTTTCAAATCTTCAATCTCTGCCTCTAATTTTCCGACAGCATTCTTGGCTTTTTTAAGTTTGGGTAAATCCTCATTAATTAAACCGGTTATCGTGTTTTCCTGTATTTTATTTACTCTTTTTAACACTTTGGAAATATTGCCGGCGGTTTCTTCAACAACACCTTGAATAGAATCACTTTCAGCGTTATTTAAACTATCTTCTGCCTTTATTTCTTTTGATTTCTTGATGTAATTTAGGGAGTTTCTCGCTATCAATACTGTTGATAAAAATAATAATAGACCAATCATAATTGAACCTCCTATATGAATTAAAAAAGCAACCGTTGCTGCAGCAACAAATGCAATTATTGCCGTAAAAAACCATCCGCCAATTACCTTCATAACACCAGCAACTCTATAAACGGCACTTTCACTTCCCCAAGCCCTGTCCGCCAAAGAAGAACCCATAGCCACCATAAATGTCACATAAGTTGTGGATAAAGGAAGTTTATAGGAAGTTGCAACAGATATTAAAATACCGGCAACTATCAAGTTTACCGATGCCCTTACCAAATCGAAAGCCGGAAAGTCCTGTGATTTACTGTAATTCAATTGAATTGTCGGTTTTTCAAATTGAATATCAATTTTATTTTGAATAGATTTTGGCGTTAAAGCCAAAAAGTAATTGGAGAACAATTTTGTATATCTTACCAATACTCTTGATAAGGAAGTTGGTTCAAATCTTTCTTTTGACGAGCCTTCTCTTGACAAGTTAATTTCAGTTTGCGCTACGTATTTTGCTTTTTTGGAGAACCACAATGTTAACACCATTACAATACCTGAAATAAAAAGCAATAAGTTTGGCGTCACTACCTTGTCACTCAAAAAACCCATGGTGAATTCTGTCGCAGGAACTCCCGAAACAGCCCAAACTTGATATGATTGCCAAGCGGCGATAGGCACTCCAATAAAGTTCACCAAATCATTGCCGGCAAAAGCCAAGGCCAATGCAAAAGTTCCCACAATAATAATGATTTTATAAATATTTACTTTTAAATATGCTATGAGAATGTAGGATAAAACGGCCCAAAAAACCAAGTTAAATGTTATAATTTGTAAGGCATAAAATTCTAGAAAATCCTTAATTGTTTTGCCCTCAATGATCTCAAAATTTTCTTTTGCAAAGTTGGTTCCGCCAATACCTTTTAAAAGAATAAAATACATCATTGATGTTAATGCGATACCCCCAAATAATGCCCCAACCCAATTTGCCTTTTTCTGATACTTAAATGACAACAATAAACGTGAGATAAATTGCACTATGGCGCCAACTGAAAAAGAAATAATTACGGAGAGCAAGATTCCAAAAATAATTTGAGTTGCTTTTGAGGTATTTATATAATTAGTCACCTCTAAAAATGTACCGCCATCAGCGATAATTTTAATTAATGCAATTGCCACAGCAGCCCCCAACAATTCAAATACAATGGAAACTGTTGTTGATGTGGGCATTCCTATAGAGTTAAAAAAGTCGAGCAATAAAATATCAGTAATCATAACGGCCATAAAAATGACCATGATATCACTAAACATAAACATTTCCGGATTAAATATTCCTTTTCTGGCGACCTCCATCATCCCATTCGAAAAAATTGCCCCAAGGGCAATCCCAATACTCGCAACAATCATTATTGAGCGCATTGAAATAGCTTTAGAACCAACCGCAGAATTTAAAAAATTTACGGCATCATTGCTTACTCCCACAACCAAATCAACAATTGCCAATATTCCTAAGGCAATAATCATTAATAAGTAAATGTTGTCCATATTTATTTTTCTTTCGGAATTTTAAATTAGCGGAAATGTAGTGTTTTTTTAATAATATTTTTCAACAAAAAAAGAGCACTGGACAGAACTCTTTTTTTGTTGAAAATGTAAAATTTATTTTTTCTTTTTGTGTTTTAAAATTTCTGCATCAATATAAAAAATAATGCTTTCAGAGATATTTTTTAGCAGATCGCCAACTTTTTCAAATTTTTTCATCACTACCAAAGCCATTAAATATTGTCTAATTATCTCAGGGTTTTTAACGGCATCTTCAGCAACAATGTTGAAAGCGTTTGCGTTTATTTCATTGATAACTTTATCTTTTTTAAATACTTTTCGGGCAGCTTTTAAATTTCCGTCGGTATAAGCGGATGTCACATCCTTAAACATGCTTTCTAGTGTTTCATACATCAAATTAAATTGCAATTTTTCAATAATTTCGGGAATAAGCTTTTGATTCAAATCAATGGTGTGGTTTGCGATATCAAATGCCTGGTCTCCAATTCGCTCTAAATTATAATTAATTTTAAGCAGCGCCAGTGCAAACCTTAAATCGCTTGCCACGGGATTGTACAATGCGATAAAACGATCAGTATCCTTTTCTATTTTTAAATCAAGTGCATTTACCCTGTTCTCTTTTCTAATGACTTCTTCTGCCATATCCGTATCGAAAATGATGAATGCTTCATAGGCAAGTTGAACTTGTTTGTGACATAAGCTCAACATCTCTTCGCCTATCTGGCTTAAAGCAGCTCTTTGTTCTTCAATATTTATCATAATTTTATTTTTTTAACCAAACCTGCCTGTAATATAATTTTCAGTTTGTTTTTTTTCCGGATTTGTAAATATCTTTTTCGTTTTGTCAAATTCAATTAATTCACCCATATAAAAAAAGGCGGTATAATCACTAATTCGTGATGCCTGTTGCATATTATGGGTAACAATTATAATAGTGTAATATTCTTTTAAATGATAAATTAATTCTTCAATTTTTGCTGTTGAAATAGGGTCAAGAGCTGATGTAGGTTCATCCATCAATAAAATTGAAGGTTCAACGGCCAAGGTTCTGGCAATGCACAAACGCTGTTGTTGTCCGCCCGACAAGGCCAGAGCCGATTTGTTTAAATTGTCTTTTACCTCGCCCCATAAATCTGCTTGAACCAATGCTTTTTCTACACGTTGGGCTATCAATTCTTTATCTTTTATTCCCTGAATTTTTAATCCATAAGCAACATTTTCAAAAATTGATTTCGGAAAGGGATTTGGTTTTTGAAAAACCATGCCAACCTCTTTTCTAAGTTCCTCAACTTGTACATTTTTTTTGTAAATGTTAGAATCGTCAATTTTTATTTTGCCCTCCATTCTGAAATCATCAACATAATCATTCATCCTGTTAAACAAGCGCAAAAAAGTGGATTTACCGCAACCGGAAGGACCAATAAAAGCAGTGATGCTTTTTGGTTTCACATTCATGGAAACATTTTTAATTGCCTGAAAATCGCCATAAAAAACGTTTACGTCTTTGGCTTGTAACTTGTATTTTTCGGCAGTTGTTGTTTCTATTTTAGGTCTGGTGGTTTTTTCTGTCATTAAATCATTCATTGGATTACTGTATTTTTTTTTGCCATCTGTTTCTAAAATAAACGGCAATGCCATTCATTATAAATGTAATTAGCAATAATATTATTATTGCGGCAGAAGCTGCAACTGCAAATCCTTGCTGTGGCCTTGTTGTCCAGTTAAAAATTTGCATAGGCAACACTGAAAATGTATCAAAAAGTGAATGTGGCACAAAAGGCACATAGGCCATAGCGCCAACCACAATTAAAGGTGCCGTTTCACCAATAGCTCTTGATAATGATAATATTATTCCAGTTAAAATACCGCCAAAAGAGGAAGGTAAAACAACGCTTCTTATGGTTTGCCATTTAGAGGCACCCAATGCAAACGAAGCTTCTTTTAATGATGGAGGCACTGCTTTTATGGCTTCCCTTGTAGCCACAATAATTATTGGCAAGATTAAAAGCGACAAGGTTAAGCTGCCCGATAAAATACTTCCTCCGAAGTTAAAATATCGCACAAAAATTCCCAATCCAAGTAGTCCATAAATAATAGAAGGAACTCCCGCTAGATTTGAAATATTAATTTCCAATAAAGATGAAAGTCTTGATTTTTTTGAATATTCCTCAAGATAAATACCGGCGCCAACTCCTATGGGAATTGCAAAAATAACCGTCAAAAGCATTAAATCCAATGTTCCAATAATAGCAGTATAAATTCCTGCTTCTTCAGGTTTTCTGGAAGGTAAACTGGTTATAAAATCCCAATTAATTCTTGTAAAACCTATACGAAGAATATTATAAATTAAAATAACCAAAATTGAAATGCCAAAAAATGTAAATAACATACCTAAAGCTTTAAATGCTTGATCTTTATACCTATTTTTCTTTAAATTATTCATATTTTTCTTGGTACTTTTTCTTAATCCAAAAACTAATGCTGTTCAAGGTAAAGGTAAATAAAAACAAGGTGAGACCTGCGGCAAAAATAGTTTTGTATTCCAGCGAGCCTTGCGGGGCATCGCCTGAACTTACCTGCACAATATAAGAAGTTATCGTTTGAATTGGGATGGTTGGATTTAAAGTGAATTGGGCCTGTTGTCCAGCCGCAATAGCCACAATCATAGTTTCGCCAATCGCTCTTGAAATGGCTAATATAATAGATACGATTATTCCTGAGGAAGCTGCTGGAACCATCACCTTAAAGGCAGTTTGAAATCGGGTTGATCCCATTCCGAAAGCAGCTAATTTTAGGGATTTTGGAACCGCATATAAGGCGTCTTCACTTAATGAAGATATAAATGGAATGATCATTATATTACATTAGATGCTTTTGATACGAGGATCCT
>DAIQBF010000169.1:0-7148 GCA_036781305.1 Lutibacter sp. | reverse complement strand
AAAGCGCGTGCCGGATTGTCTTCAATATGGTATAAAATAAGCGCGCTTGCCACAAAAACCGGGTAGGTTCCCAAGCCGCCGTTTGTGAGCGCCATGCTAAAACCACCAACCACAAAAGCCACAATAATGGCAGCAAAAGGCAGGTTTGTTGTTTCGGGCAGGGCAAAAGTTACCGTGTAAAACATTAGCACATACATGAACCATATAAAAACGGTGTGAAAAAGAAACGCCCATTTCTTTTTCATGGTAATAATGCTTTTTATGCCATCAATCAATCCTTTTATGAATTTATATATTTTGACTATAAATGGATGTGTGGATTTTTTAAGAAAATAATAGGTTATAATTCCTATAAGCGGAACAAGAATAACAAACCCAATTTTTAGGTAAATGCTGCTTCCTTCATCTTCTTTAAATAGGTAGCTGCCCATTAATTCAGCTTGTAAAAAAAAGGCGATTCCTGTAATTAAAAATAGCATAATTACATCTGCAACACGTTCTGCAACAATAGTTCCTATGGCTTTTTCAAAGGGGATATTTTCGTATTTTTTGATGGTAGCCGCACGTGCGATTTCACCAGAGCGGGGAATGAATAAGTTGAGTAGATAGGCGATTAAAACGGTCATAACGCTATTTGCAAACTTTGGCTTGTAGCCCAGCGGTTCCAATAAAAACTGCCAGCGATAGGCGCGCGATAAATGACTTAAAATTCCAAAAACCAAGGACAATGCCACCCACCAATAATTTGCTGTTTTAAAGGATGTTTTAATGGATTGGATGTCGGATGGCGTAAATTTTGAAACGGAATACCAAATTAAAAAAACTCCCAAGGCAATTGGGAGTGTGATATAACTTATTTTTTTTATTCTGTTGATCAATTTATGTTAACGTATTGTCATTTTCGTTAGGAAAAATTAACGTTGGTTTAAATAATTTCGCCTTTTCAAAATCCATGATTCCGTAAGAAATAATGATAATAATATCTCCTTTGGAAACTTTTCTGGCAGCAGGACCGTTTAAGGTAATTTCTCCGCTTTTTCTTAGTCCGGGGATTACATAAGTTTCAAGGCGTTCACCATTGTTGATGTTGACAATATGAACTTTTTCTCCTTGAATAATATTTGCGGCATTCATTAAATCTTCATCAATAGTTATGCTGCCGATATAATTTAAATCGGCGCCGGTAACTTTTACCCTGTGAATTTTTGATTTTACGACTTCTATTTGCATAATGCAAAATTAATGATTTTGAATTAATCTATGATATTTATAAACTTATATTATCAATCAGCCTTACTTTTCCTGCAAAAATAGCTATAAAAGCGCGATAATTTTTCGTAGAAATTTTAGTTTCAACAGGTAAAAGCGTTTCCTCATCGGCAATCTCAAAATATTCTAAAGTGAATAAAGGATGATTTTTAAATTCATTTTCAACCCATTTTAACACTTCTGAGGCGTTTTTGGTGGCAAATAAAATTTTGGCCCTATTTAATGTTTCATAAATAAAAGGCACTGCGGCCCGTTGTTCTTTTGTAAGTCTGGTATTTCTGGAACTCATGGCCAAGCCATCTTTTTCTCTGTGAATGGGGCAGGAAATAATTTCAGTGGAAATTTTGTGTTTTTCTACCATTTTTCTTATGATTTGCAATTGCTGGAAATCTTTTTCCCCAAAATAG
This sequence comes from Lutibacter sp., assembly GCA_036781305.1. Taxonomy (GTDB): domain Bacteria; phylum Bacteroidota; class Bacteroidia; order Flavobacteriales; family Flavobacteriaceae; genus Lutibacter. The sequence goes on along the minus strand of DAIQBF010000169.1, from coordinate 5,472 downwards.
GCTTTATGAGGTTTCACTATCTCAAAAAAGCGCTCAATAATGGTGCCTACACCGTTAAAATGGCCTTCTCTAAATTTTCCTTCCATTTGAAATTCCAATCCGTCAAAATCAAAGGATTGTGATTGGATGTCATTTGCATAAATTTCTTCAGGAGTTGGCGTAAATACAATGTTACACTGTGCAGATTTTAAAAGTGATAAATCTTTATCAATGGTTTTTGGGTAATTGATTAAATCTTCGACGTTGTCAAATTGTGTTGGGTTCACAAAAATGCTCACCACCACAATATCATTCTCCTTTTTTGCCTTTTCCACAAGGGATAAATGTCCTTCGTGAAGTGCCCCCATAGTTGGCACAAAGCCAATAGTAGTACCGTTTTTAAGCGATCTTAATTCTTCTTGTAGCGATTTTATTCTAGCAAAAACCAACATAACGGATTGTTAATAAACGTTAAAAGCGTGCAAACTTACATTTTTCAAGCTAAATTCTACATAAATTTTCGTAATTTTGCATATATTTTAAAAATAAGAGCTGGTTTTATGAAAGATAAGAGAGTATTGATCGTTTCTTCAGAAGTTGTTCCCTATTTACCTGAAAATGAATTGTCAACAACCTCATTTGAAACAGCAAAAATGATTCACAGCAAGGGAGGGCAAACACGAATTTTTATGCCTCGGTTTGGATTGATAAATGAAAGAAGACATCAACTCCATGAAGTGATTCGTTTGTCTGGGATGAATCTGGTAATCAATGATATGGATATGCCTTTAATTATTAAAGTCGCTTCGATTCCCAAGGAAAGAATGCAGGTATATTTTATTGACAACGACGAGTATTTTAAAAGAAAATCATTGTTTTCTGATGAAGACAATAACTTGTTTGAGGACAATGATGAGCGTGCCATCTTTTTTGCAAAAGGAGTTGTGGAAACCGTAAAAAAATTGAATTGGTCACCAGATATTATTCATATTAATGGGTGGATGGCTTCACTTTTACCCTTATACATTAAAGAATATTATAAAGACGATCCCTTATTTTCAAACAGCAAAATAGTGACTTCTATTTATAATAATGGCTATGAAGGCTCATTAAACGACAAGTTTTTTGATAAGATTAAGTTCGATAATATTGATGAATCTAAAATTGATACCATCTCTAATCCAACCTACATAAATCTTTTAATTAATGCCATTGAAAATTCTGATGCAATTATTAAAGCGAGCGAGCAACTCCCAAATGATTTGCTTGACTACTTAAAAACTTGCGACAAACCTGTATTGGATTATTTCCCAATCAGTGAATTTGACATTGCCTACACCAATTTTTACTTAAACAAAGTTTTATCATAAAATCCAAAATTTATATGTCAATTAAAGTTGTAAATGCTTTAAAATACTCAGGGCTACTGTCAATAGTGTTTTTTACAATAATTTCATGCGAAAAGGAAATTGAAAGTATTGGAGTTAACTTGGTTAACAATAATAATTTTTCCACAAATAAAGATACTTCGGAAGTGGTAACTTCTAACGAAAACATTCTAAAAGTACCCACCAGCGGAGTTGCGCAATATTTATTGGGGGTTTATACCGATAATGAATTTGGAAGCTTAAAAGCGTCGATTGTGTCACAATTAAATCTTCCAACTACAGGAGAAGCATATAATTACGGAACAAACTACGGGATAGATTCCGTTTTAATGGTTATTCCTTATCAAGCTACCAAAGCAGAAAAATACACCGACGGGAAACCAAAATTTTCTATTGACTCTGTTTTTGGAAATTCAGATGTTGCATTTCAGTTGGGGATTTATGAATTAAAAACATTTCTAAATACCTTAGATCCAAATGATCCTTCAAAACCGGCCATTTATTATTCAGACAAGGAATTTCAAAAAGGGGATACGCCTTTATATTTAGGAAATTTTAAAGTGAATCCAAATGATACAGTATCCTACATCAAAAGATATATGCCCAATGGAATTACTTCTTATGATATTGACACCATTAAACAAACAGATTTAAGTCCTAGTATTAGAATTCCATTGAATAAAAGCGCGATTCAGCAACTTTTTGTTGACAATGCCGCTGGTGTCGAGTTTCAATCTCTTGACAATTTTCAACATTATTTTAGGGGTTTCTATATTGAAGCCAAAGAATTAACATCCAATAAATCTCATTTAGTTTCATTGTCAATGGCGAATGCCAAGATGATTATTTATTATTCAAAAGACGAAGATGAAGGCGAGACAGTAGATTTAAATGGCAATAATGTAAATGGGGAGTTGGGCGTAAGAACCAAACACAGCTATAATTTTTCATTTGGAACCATAAAATCAAATGTGCTTAAAAGAGATTATACGGTTTCACATCAAAGTGGCGAAGACAGGTTATATGTGCAGGGCGCTGGAGGTTCAATAGCAACCATCGAGTTGTTTAACAATAAAAACTTGGAAGAATTACAACAAAATAATTGGCTGATTAATGACGCGAATCTAATTTTTTATGTTGATCAAAATGCGGCCAGTTCAATTGCCCCTAAACAATTGTTTATATACAATTATAATGATAATTTGCAGATAGCCGATGTTATGACCGAAGGAATAGGAACGGTTGGCGGTCTATTGGAAAGGGATGCAGACGGAAAGCCCTACCGATATGTATTTAAAATTACAGATTATATATCTAGATTGTTAAAATCAGATGAACCGCTAGAATTAGTGAAAATAGGATTAAAAGTTTTTAATCCTTCAGATGCCCCTACCGCTGTTACGGATGTAAAAATAAGGGAATATAGCTGGACGCCAAAGGGAGTAGTGTTGTTTGGACATAGCCCAAGTTTTGGCGATAAAAGAATAAAACTTGAAATAGCTTATTCAAAAATAAATAATTAAAATGGAAAATCGCTATGTGTGGAATTGCCGGTTATATAGGTTTTAGAAAAGCTTATCCGATAGTTATCAACGGTTTACAACGTTTAGAATATAGAGGTTATGACAGTGCAGGAGTTGTATTGCTTGACGGCAAAGAAATGAGCCTTTATAAAACAAAAGGAAAAGTTTCTGATTTAAAAAAAATCACCAAACAAAAAAATGTTGAAGGCAATTTGGCTTTAGGGCATACGCGTTGGGCAACACACGGCGTGCCAAATAATGAAAATTCTCATCCACATCTTTCAAATTCAGGAAATTTAGTGATTGTCCATAACGGAATTATAGAGAACTATGATACCATCAAAAAGGAACTAATCACAAGAGGATATACTTTTAAAAGTGATACGGATACCGAAGTTTTAATCAATTTAATAGAGGAAGTTAAAATCAAGAATAAATGTAAATTGGGTGAGGCAGTTCAAATGGCACTTTCCAATGTAATTGGCGCTTATGCCATCGCTGTTTTTGATATTTCTACACCTGATGAAATAATTGTGGCCAAATTAGGGAGTCCGATAGCGATAGGAATTGGAGAAAATAACACAGAGTTTTTTGTCGCTTCAGATGCATCGCCTTTTATAGAATATACCAGGAATGCCATCTATTTAGAGGATGAAGAATTGGCAATAATTAAATTAGGGAGAGAAATTAGAATTCGTAAAATTCATGACAATGCTGAGGTTGTGCCCGATATTCAGCAATTAAAGCTTAATTTAGAGCAAATTGAAAAGGGTGGTTATGAGCATTTTATGCTGAAAGAAATTCATGAGCAGCCCAATGCTATTTTAGATGCCTATAGAGGAAGACTTTTAGCCTCAAAAGGTATTATAAAAATGGGCAGTGTTGACAATAACATTGCGAGATTTTTAAATGCAAACCGTATGGTGATTGTTGCCTGTGGAACTTCATGGCATGCAGGGCTGGTTGCCGAATATTTGTTTGAAGATTTGGCGCGAATTTCTGTTGAAGTGGAATATGCATCAGAATTTAGATACAGAAACCCAATCATAAATAAAGACGATGTGGTAATTGCAATTTCACAATCGGGTGAAACTGCAGATACATTGGCAGCCATAAAATTGGCAAAATCCAAAGGTGCTTTTGTTTTTGGTGTTTGCAACGTGGTAGGATCTTCCATTGCAAGAGAAACAGATACAGGAGCTTATACCCATGCCGGACCAGAAATCGGCGTTGCTTCAACAAAAGCATTTACCACACAAATTACCGTGCTCGCCTTAATTGCACTAAAGCTGGGCAATTTGAAAGGAGAACTTTCAAACTCAAGGTACAACCACTATATTCAGGAAATGAGCTTAATTCCGGCTAAAGTGGAAGAGGTTTTAAAAATGGATAAAGAAATTGAAAAAATCGCTGCGATTTATAAAGATGCCCCAAATTGTTTGTATTTAGGCAGAGGCTTTAATTTTCCTGTAGCATTAGAAGGCGCTTTAAAATTAAAGGAAATTTCTTATATTCATGCAGAAGGTTATCCTGCCGCCGAGATGAAACATGGCCCAATCGCTTTAATTGATGAACGAATGCCGGTTGTTGTTATTGCACCAAAAAACGGGCATTATGATAAAGTGGTGAGTAACATTCAAGAGATAATAGCCCGCAAAGGCAAAATTATTGCGATTGTTACCAAAGGCGATACCATAGTAAAAGAAATGGCAGACCATGTAATTGAAATTCCGGAAACCGAAGAAGCTTTTACGCCGCTTTTATCAACAATACCATTGCAATTGCTATCTTATTATATCGCTGTAATGCGTGGTTGTAATGTAGATCAACCAAGAAATTTAGCGAAATCCGTTACGGTGGAGTAAAACAAAAATTCAGAAGAACCAAATAAATTTATGATGGTATTTTATACAACAATACTATCATGAATCATACTGTGATATCCATCATTCCATAAGGTTAATATATCAGTTGCAACTTGGGCGCCACTTCCTGCGGCAATTGCGAACTGGCTTCTCCACCCCGCTAAAACGCCTGCAACGTATATGCCCTCGGCCACTAAATGGTTGTTGTTTTTTAGCATGATGCGTTCTTTTTTTGGAGGCAAGCTGTGATGTGGAATTACAAATTGCATAAGGCCTTCAATATTAAAAAGATTAGAAGCACCAACCGCCACGACAATAGATTTTGCATTGTACGAATTTTTATTGGTGAATACCGTAAAATTTGGAAATTCTCCTTCAATTTTTGTCACTTTTTCATTTTCAATCTGGATTACGTGAGGAAATAATTCAGAAAGTTGGGCGCGTCCATCTGCCAAAACTTGATTGCCTCTCGTTTCCTTTTTTAACCCCAACACATTGTTGAGCAAAGCATCGTTTAGCGCCGAACTTTTTTGGTGGGCAACAATGCCAATTTTTTTATTATTGGCAAAAGGTTTGTGAACTGCTGAACCTAAAATTAGGGCGCAAGACAAGCCAGATACGCTTCCGCCTATTATTAACACATCAAAAGTTTCCATATTTAATAATTTAATTATGAAATAATCCCTGAATGTTTGAGGTGAATAACTTAACGGCTAT
>DAIQBF010000168.1:0-7210 GCA_036781305.1 Lutibacter sp. | reverse complement strand
GGCTTTTTTTGTCCGGATTTTTCAATAATATCCAAAGCATTTGAGATTCTTTTTGGATCAATATCGCAAATCGCCGTTACCAACACATCATTTCTTAATAAAACATTGTTTAGGTGGTTCGTGCCTCGTAGGCCAACTCCAATCATCCCAACCTTCAATTTTTGTTCTTTTCCGAACAACCCTGTGTTTATGCCAAAAGACATATTTGGAAGCATTGTAATTCCCGCACTTGCCATTGCAGATTTTTTTATAAAATTTCTTCTTGAATTCATATTGTAATATTTTTTTAAATTTGAGCTGTTATTGATTTTTTTGTCTCTTCAAGAAACTGGATTTTAGATTTTGAGTAAGGTTTATTTTATCGGCCTTAGTTTTCTATTGTTTTCAACAATTAAATATTTATTATACAGAATTCATTTATGAAATTTCTCAGAAGCCTAAATTTCTATTTAATAACATAACTCATTTTGTTTTCATTTTTTTCATAAAATACTGAAAGCCAATATTTCAACACTCTTTTTATTATAAAATATTTGATTTTATATTTTTTATTTTGCGCTAATATATTTATTAATATTTGATTAAAAAAGAAAAAAGCGATAAAATGTGCTCGTGCACACGAAAAAGTGTTATCGAACACAATTAGTTTTGATTTTTGTCATTAATATATTTATCTTTGTTCTATAATGGGAAAAATTTACACGATTAAAGATATTGCGGAATTGGCAAACGTTTCAAAAGGAACTGTTGACAGAGTTTTACATAAAAGAGGAAAAGTGTCACAAGTGGCTCTTGAAAAAGTAAATGCGGTTCTAAATGAAATTGAATATCGCCCTAATCTATTAGCAAGAAATTTAAAGAACACTAAAATTTACCGCATTTGTGTTTTAATGCCTAATCCTAAATATGATCCCTATTGGCAACCTTGCATTGAGGGAATAACAGAGGCTAAAAATGAATTTAAAGCTTTTAATATAGCGGTAGAAAATTTTTTCTTTAATCCCAGCAGCACATCGTCATTTTTAGAAACCAATGAAGCCCTCTTAAAAACCTCGCCAGATGCTGTGTTGCTTGTGCCCTTATTTTATAAAGAAGCACTTTCTGCAATAGAAAACTACAATTCATTAGCTATTATTTCAAGCACTTTTAATAATCAACTTCAATCAAGTGCCATAAAAAGTTTCGTTGGCCAAGATTTATTTCAAAGCGGAAGAGTTGCGGCTCGCTTGATGGATTTACTTCTCAAAAAAGGCTCAATTGCAATAATTCATATTGATGAAAAATACAAAAATGCTGTTCACATGCAAGAAAAGGAAAAGGGATTCAGGAATTATTTCAGTGAATTAGAGGGTGATAAGTTTGAAATTTTAACTTGTAAATTGAAACATCCTAAATTTGAGATGAAGCTAAACGATCTTTTAAATTCACACCCTAATTTAGCCGGAATTTTTGTAACAACCTCAAAGGCTTATCAAGTTGCTGAAATTACTTCAAAAATTGAAGACAAAAAAATTGCAATTGTCGGTTATGATTTACTAAAGACCAATATTGAATATTTAAACAAAAATGCCATTGATTTTTTAATTCACCAGAATCCAAAAAGACAAGCTTATCTTGGAATAACCAGCCTGATAGAACATTTTATTTTTGATAAAGAAATTCCATCTGAGCAGCTTTTGCCCATTGATATAGTTACTGCTGAAAATGCAAAAAATTATATCATCTAATTTTTTGCGTTCCATTAATTTTAAACTGCCAAAAGAAATTGACGTATGAAAGTTAGGGTTTTCTGTGCCTGGATTTAACTGTTAGGTTCTTTTTTTGCCAATTCCATTCAAAGTTAAAATTTTTATTGGGGGAAACCATAAAATCCATTATTCTTGAAGTAGTATCTATTTCTAAACAATAATAAGGATTAAGATTTGTGTCAGCTCTAAAAGATAGCTCTACCCTATTTGATTTCCCAATACTGTCATCTTTTTAATCAATGTGAACAATATTAACGTAAACTCTCAAAAATTTGTCTATAATTTGCATTGTCAGGAGCTATTTCAATTAGCAAATTACACGTTTTCTTCGCATTAGCTATTTGCTGTAAATTAATTTCACCAATTAATTTAGCATACAGAAGCCTTTCATTATTGGGGAATATTTTTAATGCCCCATTAATTATTTTTATAGATTCAGCATTTTTTTTCTCTTGCTGTAGTTTTAGGGCATAATTGTAGAAAGCATTCATGTTTGCCGGTTCTTTTTCAGTCGCCAATTTTAAATAGCCCATCGCTTTTTTGTCATTTCCGGTTTCATTGTACAAAAGACCTAGCATATAATAGGATTGGCTAAATTCAGGTTCTTGTTCAATAACCTTTAAATAGAGGGCCTCACATTCTTTAATTAACCCGCGCTGATAATAAAGCAAGGCTAAATTCATTCGTGCCATATTGAAACGATTGTCAATTTCAATGGCTCTTTTATAAGCTTTTACCGCAGCATCTACATTTCCTTTTGCTTGATAATATAATGCCAGTTGCTGTTGACCGGAAGCAAAATCTGAATTCATATCCAATTCTTCCAGAAATTCCTTATTCGCTTTTTTAAAACCATCATCTGTACCCATATCCTCTGCAGTCATATTAAAATAACGAGCTGCCGAAATTCTAACAACGCGAATAGAATCCATTAAAAGCGGCATAATTTTGTTAGATAAATCAGTTTTTCCAATTCTTTCTAACGCTTGAACTGTTTCTTTGCGCACCATTGCAGAAGAATCTTTTAAATAAGTTGTTAAAGCCAGTATCTCATCAGAAGAAAGAGGTTGATTTGAATATTGTTTTAAGGCAGTTGCTCTTGCTATTTCAGGATAGCTGGCGTTAGAAAACAACTCTTTAAAACCATTGAGATCTTCAAAATAGCCTTTTAGTAAATGATCCGAAAAATGGTCTTGGCGTTTAGCTCCATATTTTTTAACAATAAAATCACTTGCCCATTTTGCACTTTTATCGGTATGGCAACCATTGCAAGCATTGGGGGTTTTGTATTTTACGGTCTGGTCTGGGCGGGGAATCCTAAAACTGTGATCTCTTCTAAAATCATTCCCCATATAATATTTGCCTGTCATATGGCAGTTTACACATTGTACGCCATCGGTATTTACTTTATGATAATGGTGTGAAGGTTCGTTGTAAGCAGGCACATGACACGTTAAACAAAGGTCGTTCCCCTTTTTGATTGGCTTTAGTGAATGAACATCATGGCAATCTTTGCAAGAAATACCCTTACTATACATTTTACTTTGGATGAATGAGCCATACACATAATCTTCATCTTTAATTTGTCCATCCAATTCATATACTGGACCTTCTATTAAACTTGGGTAGTAATGGTCCAGAAATTCGCCTTTATAATCAAAAACTTTGGTGATTTGACTTCTTCTGGAATGGCATCTTGCACATTTATCAACCAATATTTTTGAAGGTAAAAAGTTAGCCATATCCAATTTTACAGGAATTACATTATCATCAGGATTTTTATAATAAGCGTTATGTTTACTAGATGGCCCGTGACAGGCTTCACAACCTACATTTATTTCGCTGTAAGCGGTATTATAGGTGGTTGTTTTACTATCATAATTTTTATGGAGATTTGTAGAATGGCAATCAGCACACATGGTATTCCACCGCTGACTTCCGCCTGACCAATTGATCCATTCATCATGAATAATATCCAAATTGGGTTGCAAATGAAACCATTTTTTTTCAATGGTTCCCCAGGCTGTGAGTAAACATTGGTATTCACCATTTGGAAACTGTACAATATACTGTTGCAATGGCGTAAACCCAAAGGTATAAACAATTTTATAATCGTAATACTTTCCATCAGGCCCTTCAGTATTTACATAAAATTCGCCTTCTTTTTTAAAAAATGAGTTTTTAACTTTGTTGTGAGTAAATGTTGTGTTGTTGAAATCGGCCAGGATTGTAGTTGAGTCCGCTATTTTCATTGCCTGGTCATGGTGGGAACCTTCCCAGCTTTTAAATTCTTTTTCGTGACAAGTTTTACAACTCTCAGACCCCACAAATGTAGCTTCAACAGCATTGTTTTGAATGCTGCTATATTCCTTTTTATCTTTGGTATTGCAATTACTTAGCAATAATAGCAAAACAATATATAATGGTGAATTACAAAAAACGCAAACTGTTTTATTTGAAATTTTAAATAAAATAATCTTAAGGAATCCTAATTTGCATTTGATATTATTCAATGGTGTTTTTTTAGAGTTGCAAGATAATTCATTTTTTAAATTACACTGAAATTAAGCATGGTTTCATTAATATATTCTTCCTCTGGGTTTAATATTGAAGTCGGAAATATTTTTATTAGATATTCACATCCCAATATTTTTGAGTTTATCCAAAATTTTGTGTTTTTAAATTTTCATTGTTTTTTGATTGATGTTCCCTATAAAATTTTATTTGTTATTTACTTTTACTCATTTCTATAAATAATTCATTATTTCCATTTTCAAAAGAATTAAGCAGTAGGAAAAGTTAGGCTTAACATCGCCATAAATTAAATATTTACTTTCAGGTTTAGGAATCAATCCTAATTCTGTTTCAGTTTTCATTATTGTTTTGAGGGCAAATCCTATTAAAACAAGACAAGGATTAAAATACCGGTAACATTTTTCATGTTTGACATTAACATTTAATTTTTGATAAGTATTTTATCGTTTTTGTTAAAAGACGGTATGTAAGTAAACATTTCTCCTTTCTTTAGTTGAATTGGAATCTTTTTATCCAAATATATCAGGTTATAATTGCCATCGTTATCAGCATAAATGAGCACTTTGTCTAACTTATTCCGACTCCAAGAAATATCCAATGTTAATCCGCCTCTGGCTTTTAATCCGCTTATAGATCCGCTTTTCCATAGCGTTGGAAGCGCAGGCAATATTCTTATGGTGTTTTCTTCATGCGATTGCAATAGCATTTCAGTAAGTCCGGCAGTAAAACCAAAATTACCGTCAATTTGAAACGGTGGATGTGCATCAAAAAGATTATTATACAACGATTTTTTTAGTAACAATTGAATGTGTTCATGTGCCATATCACCATCAAGCAGCCTTGCGCTGCAATTTATTAACCATGCTCTGCTCCATCCGGTTCCTGCCCCTCCATTTTCTAATCGGTAATCCAACGTTTTTCGCACCGCATTAAAAATTTCGGGATCTTTATCTTTTGATACGCTTACGCCCGGATGAAACCCATATAAATGGGACATATGTCTATGTCCTGGCTCCAATTCTTGATATTCTCTGTCCCATTCCAAAATTCTGCCGTCACTGCCTATTACAAAGCCTGAACGCAATTGCCCCTTTTGTTGTTTTACCTTTTCTAAAAATGAACTATTGATTTGAAGCACCTTACAAGCTTTGATATAATTGGTAAATACTTCCAAAATGATTTGTTGATCCATCGCACTTCCCAAACAGGTTGCAACAGGTTTTCCATCGGAATTTAAAAATTGGTTTTCTGGAGAAGTAGAAGGTGCTGAAATTAATTTTCCGTCCCGTGGGTCTTCAATAATCCAATCACTATAAAACTTTGCAACTTCTTCTATAGCAGGGAATGCGCGTTCCTTTAAAAAAGCAGTGTCCCGCGTAAACTCAAAGTGTTGCCAATAGTGTTGCATTAACCAGCCTCCTGCACCAACAGAACAACCCCAATATGCAGTTTCGGCCCTTAACCAGGTTGGCGCCCATAAATCGGTTGCATGAGGAATAAAAGTCCCTCTACATCCAAAGTTTTTAGTTGCTGTTATCTTTCCGTTTTCAACCAACTTATCTATATAATCGAATAAAGGATCGTTAAGCTCCGCTAAATTGGCCATGTTGGCTAACCAATAATTCATTTGCAAGTTTATGTTCAAATGATAGTCGGCATTCCAAGGTGCATTGATATGCTGATTCCATAATCCCTGAAGATTTGCGGGATTCGTTCCTTCACGGGATGAACTAATAAGCAAATACCGTCCATATTTAAAAAGCAAGGCTTCCAATCCCAAATCTATCGAATCTTTTTTTATCAGTTTTAACCTTTCGTCTGTGGGGATTGTATCTAAAGCATCATTGTCTAGGTTAAATTTCACCCTTGAATATAGATCTTGATAATCCTTAATGTGTTCTTCTTTTATAGTTTTAAAATTCGTTGCGTTTAAGGCTTTTAAATCAATCTTGTTTTGCTTGCTAAAGTCATCAAAATAATACGACGAATTTGAAACCAGATAAAGCGTAGCGCGCTTTACATTTTTCAATTCGAGATAGTCTTCACCATAAATTATTTCTCCGCCCTCGTTCTTTATTTGTAAACAGGTTTCAAATTTAACGCCGTTTAAAATGGGGGCTGGTTTGGAGTCAAATTGCGCATTGCGCTGCGTTACCTCTCCCTGCATAACCAGCAAGTTATTGCTATTGGTTTTTGTGGTTGCAGTTGGGTATCCATTATCTTCTGGTCGAGAAAGACGAATCTTTCCATTTAACCCTTCTTTAGCCTGAGATGAAATTTCAATTATTATGGCTTTATGCGGATGGGAAACAAAAGCTTTTTCGGTAATTAGATTGCCATCGGATTTGTAAGATACTGTTGAGGTAGCGTCGCTAATATTTAATTCACGTCTATAGTCTGTAATATTTTTATGGTCAAAATCAATAAACAAATCTCCTAAAGTTTGATGCGAACGAACCACCGTTTTTCTCGAAAATTTATCAACAAATAACTTGTCAGCATCTGCATTCTTTCCTTCAAACAATAATTCCCTGATTTTTTTAAGATCATCTTTGTTCCCATCAGGTTCATTCCAATCCTTATTATCGCTAGGCCATATAGAATCATCGTTCAATTGAATGCGCTCATTTGATGTTTTTCCAAAAACCATAATACCCAATTTGCCGTTACCCAAAGGCAAAGATTCCTCCCAGGCTTTTGCGGGTGTATTATACCATAGAAGATCATTCTTAGGCTTGTTTTTTTGATTTTTATAATTGAAAGCTGTCAATAGAAATAATAAAATAAATGACAGAATAGGAAGTCTCATATTTTTGATGTTTTGTTTCATCTGTTTAAATTTTATTTTTTTGTTGGTACAGCTGCTGTTCGCCATTAATCATTCCTCTGTGTATCAAAATTTGTTATGGCTCGTTTCATCTGTTTAA
>DAIQBF010000167.1:2240-7259 GCA_036781305.1 Lutibacter sp. | reverse complement strand
GCTAACAATGGTAGTCGTTGCGCAAGTCATTAAAAAATAGATAAAACCCTTCAAAAGCTCCTTTTTTAAGGAGTTTTTGTTTTTAATAATGCTACTGTTATTTTAAAATTAGAAGGGTGTTAATACTCTTATATCAAGCCTAAAAAGGGATTTTAGATTCGACAATAAACAACGCAATGTTTTTGCATCGCTTTTTATAGTTTTTGAGATGAATTTCAAGTACTTCTTAATATTATAAGCCATGGCAGAAAGGTGCATCACCTTGTTTGCTTGTTGTATGCCAATGGTATTGATTTTCCGAAGTCCCATAAACTGAGTGAGAGTTCCAAACACAGGTTCAACAGTGCTTTGCCGTTTGGACTTCATATACCTGCCTCTTTTACTGTTTACTCGGGTAATGTTACGCTCATATTCTTCTTTGTAATAAGTAATGGTAATGCGTTTCTCCTGACTCTTTTTTAAACAAGCACCTCGTATTGGGCAATCAAGACATAGGTATTTGGATGCTCGGTATTCTTTCTTTTTATTATTGTTTTCTCCTTCATAAAATACCTTGGTAAATGGGATGATTTTATTTTGAGAGCATATCCAATGGTCTTCTTGTTCATTGTAAGTAAACCCTTCAGGACCTCCTTTGTAAGTCCCGTGAGGTGGAATGAAACTTTCTAATCCTTCAGCTTCTAAAAAGGCGTAATTCTCTCCACTGCTGTACCCTGTGTCGGCTACACAGTTTCTCCAAAGAAGTCCTTGTTTGTGTAATCGCTTTTTTAAACGTGTACTAATATCTTGTAAATACTGATTATCTCGTTTGTCTGCGTGATAGGCTCTAATGTCTGTAATAACGTGATGAGCCGTATCAACACTTAATTGACTCATATAATTAAGTTTTCTTGCCTTGCCTGGTTTTACGCTAATGCGGGCATCGGGGTCGGTTGGACTGTAATGGGTTTTATTTGAAGTATACTTGGAGCCTTTATTGCCTGCTCCTGGTCGCTGGTCTTGATCTATTTGCCATTTCTTATTTCTGCTTTTTATGGCTTGTAATTCGCTATTACTTGCTGTAATTTCTTGTTGTTCTTTTAAGGCTTTATTGGTCTTCGATTTGCGTATCGGAGTTTTTTTTTATCCATTGAACTAATTGCTCGAATGCTATTTAAATGTGCTTCTAAATCTTCCTTGGGAACTTTAAGTTCTAAACTGTCCATAGAGGCATTCGCTTTCACAGGTGCTGAATCAATAGCTTGAGTATGTCCGCTTACCATTCCTTTTTCAACACACATTGATAATATCTTTGTGAAAACTTCCTCAAATACCGTTTCTGGATATAATTGTCGTGTTCTACTTATGGTGGAATGCCAAGGTAAAGGTTCATCAATGTCATAGCCTAAAAATAATAAGATATCCAACCGCATACCGCTGTGCTGTATCAAATCTCTGTCGCTAATGATATTTTCCAAATAGCCAACCAAACACAGTTTAAAGAAAACTACGGGGTCGATACTTTTTTGACCGCTTTCGCCATAATGCTGTTTGGTTAAAGGGTAAAGAAAGTTTAAATCCAACACTTCTTTTAATCGTCGATAAAAATTGTGCTTGGGTATTCGCTCACTTAACTGAAAATGCGCGAATAGTTTTTCCTGATAATCTTTTTTGCCTTGCATACCATGAAAGTACTGCTTTTTATCCTTTTTCGCAAGTATTTTCTATATATTTGAAGGTGTTTGTGCAACAGGCACAATGGCTAAAAAAAATTGCTTAATCCAACTAAATAGAATGGTTCTAAAACTTAATAACACTAATTTAAACATCGGAAAAATACGGTTTCAAAATCGCAACTTTTCCTAGCCTAAACCGGTGCTTCATTATGACTAACCATCCTCTATTCAATAACTTAACGCAACAAATCTAAATTTATAGATTTGTTAATATGATACGTAAAAAGAATAGTAGACTTACCCATAAAGAAAGGATACAAATTGAGACACTTTTAAACGAGAATAAGTCCAAAGCTTACATCGCTAAAACCCTAAATAGATCTCGCTCAACTATTACCAGAGAAATCAATAAATGGGTACAATCTGATAAAGATAAATACGACGGGGATTTAGCATATTGGTGGGCAAAAGAAGATTACTTAAGCAAGAGAAATTTCGATAAAATAAGCAATTATAAACAGCTTCGTTTTTATGTCTACAGAGGATTACTCTCCGATTGGACTCCAGAACAAATTGCGGGAAAAATAAAACTTGATTTTCCTAACGACCCTATAATGTCTATTTCACATGAATCAATTTACAGATTCATTTACACCCAACCTCAAGCGAGTTTAAACAAAAAACTTATCAAACTACTTGTTCGTAAAAAAACAAGACGAACACCTTCTAAAAAGAGACGAGGAACAGGTTCTAAAATATTAAACCAAGTCAGTATTGACAATAGACCCAAGCATATTGACTTAAGAGAAGAAGTTGGCCATTGGGAAGGTGATTTAATGATTGGTAAAGACCACAAATCTGCCATAGGAACTATCGTTGAAAGAAAATCCAGATACACGCTAATTATTAAACTTAAAGCTAGAAACTCCAAAGAAGTTGCTAAAATGTTCTCTAAATATTTAAATCAACTTAATCCATTATTCAAAAAAACTATGACTTACGACAACGGAATTGAAATGGCTAAACATCAATTAATAACTCAAAAAACAGGTATGAAAATTTACTTTGCTCACCCATATTCATCCTGGGAAAGAGGTACCAACGAAAATACAAATGGACTCATTAGAAGGTATCTTCCAAAAGGAACAAACTTTAATGAAATTGATAAAAAAATACTCCAAATAATACAAGAAAAACTCAATAACAGACCACGGAAAATTATTGGGTATAAAACACCTAAAGAAATATTGGATTCTGAACTGAAATTTGTAGCTTAGACTCTCAAAAAAAAAGCAACGTTTGTTGCGTTAGAACCTTGAATGCAGCCATTATACCAATGATAAAATTCTTTAGAAAAATTAGACAAAAAATGCTGACTGAAAACAAGTTTAGCAAATATCTGATTTATGCCATTGGCGAAATTGTACTTGTTGTTATAGGAATTTTAATTGCATTGTCAATTAATAATTGGAATAATAACAAAGCGGAACGAAGATTAGAGAACGACATCTTAAAAGAGATTTTAGTTAACTTAGAAGCTGACATACAAAACATCGAAATAAAAGCGAATGAAAATAATAGGTTTGCAAAACATAACCAATTGGTTTATGAGCATCTAAAAAATAAAACTCAATTGACTGACTCTTTAAAATACTATTACTCTTACTTATGGGGTTTTGGGAATTTTCAGCCTATTAAAGTTGGTTACGAAAATTTAAAATCAAGAGGATTAAATATTATTAAAAACCAGACTTTAAGAAAAGAAATATCGGAATTATACGAGTATAAATACTACTATTTGGTAGAGGATAATAGGACGGCGATTGAAAATATTGAAACAATTCATTCAAATCAAATTAATGCTAAATTAATAACAGAAAAATCTTATGTTTCAGCAAAACCTGTAAATCTTGCTGCTCTGCAAAATGACATACAATTTCAAGAAACACTTAAATCCATTGTTTTTGCTCGTTGGTTTACAAATTGGAAGTATGAAGAAGGAAAGAATGAAATTATTAAAGTTAAGAAAGCAATAGAGAATGAGTTAAACAAAAATTAAGTCATTATACAGAACATTAATTAAATTGTTTGTGAAGACTTTATAGAAAATATAAGATTAAATAACGAAAGCACAACACCTCATAAAATTTATGCTTGCATTTGAACTAACACAAACCGACAAACATTCAACAAACAATTTGCTACGTCCGAAAAATCTCCGATTTTCCAGTCGCACAAATCATAACCCAAAACCGTTGTAATAACACAGAAAAAAATTGTACGATTTAAATATAATATCAGAAGAATACACAAATTCATTGAATGAAAATGTCAAGAATTTTTACGTTGGAAATCATATATTAATTTACCAAAAGTATTTTGATTTTAGAATTTCATATCTCTCTCCTGCTTATCATTTCAATAAACTTGAAAGAGTTATTAATGAATATTTTGAAAAAGATTTACCCGATTTAATGAATAAGGGAGTAATTGACGAAAACGATATGAGTTTCTCTAGTTTAAAAATGCAATTAGAATTGAACGCTTTACTCATCGCACTAAAAACTGCATTAGATAGATTAGTTTTTTTTATTTCAAAGAGTCATAGAAGCGTAATGCCATCTTCAACTTTTGGAAGAATATCTGAAGAAGGAAAAGGCAAAGGAATGATGTCTGAGGTTCTAAAAAGAAAAGACACAGACGAATTAATGAAGTTAATATATGAGAATTATAATGATTGGATTTCCAGAGCCGTTAAACCTCGTGACACTGTAATTCATTACGATAATTTATTTATTGATTTTAGAGTAAATGAAAACCAAAAGTATTCTCCAGTATTTAGTAAACCTGAAAAACTTATAAAAGGTTATGAAATGAGTGATTTAAAAGAGTTTGTTGATAAATGGATGACTTTCTCTAATGATTTTATGAATATTTATGGAAAGATTTTATTAGAAAAAGCAACGAATTATGAGGAGAAATAAATTGATTAGAATAAACTACAACCAACACCTCATAAAATTTATGCTTACATTTAAACTAAATAACGAACCGACAAACATTCAATAAAAATATTGCTGCGACGTAAATATCATAATACAAACTCGTTGTAAAATACAATTATGTAAAATCTGAAAATTCAAATATATGTTTGATGTTGATAAAGGAATCAAAGGCTCAATAATACATCACGAACCGATTAATGAAATACAATTAAAAAGGTTATTACTTATTTTTGATGAAATACACTTTACTCCTCCTGTCGATAATAAATATTTTTTAGAAAAAGGTTCAATTTGTTACCGTTATGTCGTTGAAAAAGATAAAGCAACACTTTATAGTTTAGATGGACATAAACTATTAA
>DAIQBF010000167.1:0-2230 GCA_036781305.1 Lutibacter sp. | reverse complement strand
CCTGATATTCCAAATGGAAGTTTGTCAATGGCAAGTGTATTAAATATGGGTAGAAAACCGGGGGAACATCCCTTCCAGGCAATCATAATGAATGATATCCTACCTTATTATAAAGGAGATCAATTTGAAAATAAAGAAAAAAGACTATTAGAAAAATTTGAAAAAGCAATTCATAAAGATCATATAAAATTTATAAATTATAAGGACACCGATTTTTATATGAAAAATTCAATTGCATTAAAAATCGCTTATGATTTTGATGTAAGTGACCCTAAGTCCGTTGAATTTGTTAAACCTTTATTTGTAAACGAAGAAACTAAAACTCCTGATATGTTTATACCAAGTCCTTCTTTTCCAGAACTTGCAAATTTTCAATACTTCCCACGAGTAAAATACGATTCTAACTTTAGAGAAGATGAAGCAACTTTAAAGTACGATTATGAAACACAATTTTTCAGCATAATTGGAAAAGTAAATAAAAAACTAGCTTTATCTGAAAAATTTGATCTTATACCAATAATTATTAATGATAATATTCATAATTACTATCAATACAAAATAAATAAATCAAAAAAAAGTGAAGATGAAAATTTCAATTTGGAGTGGAGTAAAACTCATAATTATGAATTAATGAATCTTAATAGTTTAATATTTAAATCTTCAAGTATATTCATCAAAAATGACCAATTAAGGACTATCTCAATTTCAGAGATTCTTGATTACAAAAATAGATGTATTAATGATCTTTATAAATTAAGAAAAGAATTGTTTTCTGAAATAAATAATATTGTAAAAACGAACTTTAATAGTAATGACTTGACTGAAGTTAATAGATTAATAGGCAAAAAAATAATTCCTGAATTCTATAAATATCAAGAATCTCAAAATTCAATTCTAACGAATACTATAAAAAAAACAATAAAATATAGTATTGGTTTTGGTTCTGCATATTTTGGTTTTGTTCAAGGACTTTCTCCTATTCTAATTGCCCTTTTGAGTGGGACAAGTCCATTATTTGCGGAAGACATGTTGCAATTATCAGATAAATTAAAGGATAAGAAAAAAAGACAATATGAAAATACTTTTTCTTACTTTCTAAATTTGGACAAAAATAATTAACTTATTCGTGTCTATTTAAAGAACTAAATATATAAAAGTATTAGAAGTTAGATATAAAAAACTTAGGATAAAACAAGCAATATTTAACAAGCCGTCTAGAAATTATGCTCAAATCGGATTTAGTACAAACCGACAAACATTCAATAATAATATGGCGTTGGCGACAAAATCATAATTTAAAACCGGTACACAAATACGAAATGACAAAAATTGATAATTCAAATAAAATGCCTGTAATTAAATCTGAATTTGAAAAAAAAGTTAGTTTATCTATAGATTCAATTAAAAGATTAAAAGAAGAAGCGGCATATAAAACGGAGTTAAAAGACTTTCCAATTGATAATTCGATTGCAACTAGTTTGAAAAAGGACAACAATGGATTTGTGATTAAATTCTTCGTAGATAGTTTTTTAGATGGCTCATATATGGGAGATTTCAAAAAGTTTGGAATAAATGAAAATATTATTCTAAATTGTAATGGTAGAAAGTACTCTATAAATAAAAACACAACAACAAAAGTTCAAGTAACTCTTAGCGAGCCCAAAGTAATAACTATTAATGTTGACAACTTTCAAGATGAAAAGAATGAATATTTTGACAATAAAATCTTAAGATTAGTTGTTCCTACAGTGATAGAACCCAACTTTGGGGCCTTTAGTTGCAAGAGCAATCATATATCAGGTACAACTACGTTTTGTGGTTTATTGGAAGTAAATCTTAATAATAAATCATATCACCTTTTTAAGTATAAAAATAATGATACCAGAGAAAAATATATCTTGATTGACAGTTTAGAAAAAAATGGATTTTGGGAATTTAAAAATAATACTTCAGCTATTTTATTAGCATTTGGCTTTATAACGGTTAATCTATTTCAATATTAATATTATTACTAATTTATTATTTGTCATTATTATTTAAAATTTATATTTTTTTAATTTGGCTGCAAAGGTAATATATTATATTTACAAGCCAAATTTTATTTTACATTACTCTTACTTGTGAATTTCTTTCTAGGAAGCTTTTCTTTTCAATAAACTGATCCAGCTTATCTTTAGGTATTCTTAAATTAAAAGTGTTCCCACTTTTATAATTTTCAATAAAATCATAA
>DAIQBF010000166.1:2437-7267 GCA_036781305.1 Lutibacter sp. | reverse complement strand
TTCTCTTAAAAAAAAAACATCCCAAAAAAATTGTTGGGATTAACCGCCAATAGTCGCTGTAATTCCAAAGTTTTCAAATATTGAAATTGTATTTTCTATGTCAATATTTGAAGGAGTTTCAAATACTTGATTTTTGTTTGGAGCTCCTAATTTCAAATGCTTATTTCCTGCAATATTATGGTAAGGCAACAAGTTTACATCCCTCCTATTTCCTTCTAAAGAATTTATAAAATTCGCCGTTTTTTCAATATTTTCTTCTGAAGTATTTACACCTTTAATTAGTGGAATTCTAAAAATAATTTCACATTTGGTTTTTGCCAATTCAATAATATTTGAGAGAATTTTTTCGTTTCCAACAGCCGTAAACTCTTTGTGTTTTTCGGAATCCATCACTTTTAAATCGATTAAAAATAATTCTGTATGTTTCGCAACTTCTAAAACAGTTTCTAATTTTGCAAATGCTGTGGTGTCCACAACTCTGTGGTACATTCTTTTTCCACATTCTTTTAAGGCTTCTATTAAATAATCTGAATGCATTAAAGGTTCTCCTCCAGAAAATGTCACGCCTCCACCCGATTGATCAAAAAATATGGCTTCATTGTCAATCTTTTTCATTAATTCAGAAATTGAAATATCTTTTCCTAACATTTCAAAGGCTTTGGTTGGACAAACCTCAGCACATATTCCACATAAATTACATATATTATAATCGGTTACAATGCCTTCCGAAGTCATTTTTAAAGCATCATTCGGGCAATTTTCAATACATTTTACGCTTCCAATACACTTTTTTGCATTGTACATTTTCTGCACTTTTGGCGATATACTTTCCGGGTTATGGCACCATTTGCAGGCTAAGTTACAGCCTTTAAAAAACACCGTCAAACGGATTCCAGGACCGTCATTAATGGCGA
Organism: Lutibacter sp.; assembly: GCA_036781305.1. Lineage (GTDB taxonomy): Bacteria > Bacteroidota > Bacteroidia > Flavobacteriales > Flavobacteriaceae > Lutibacter. Next base: position 6,353 of record DAIQBF010000166.1, on the reverse strand, counting down.
ATTTCTTTATGTCAAAAATTAAACCTGTAGTCATTTATATCGATTCATTTTCTGTTCTATCAATAACTTCTTGCTGTAAATCGGCATTCATATCATTAAAATAATCGCTATAACCCGCCATGCGCACCAATAAATCTTTATAATCTTCTGGATTTTCTTGTGCCGCAAGTAAAGTTGCTGTGTCTACAATATTAAATTGAATATGATGCCCTCCCAAGGCAAAATAAGTTCTCACCAATTTCCCCAATTTCATAATATCTTCATCACGTTTTAATAAACTTGGCAAAAAACGTTGATTTAATAAAGTTCCGCCCGATTTTACTTGATCAATTTTAGTCAACGATTTTATGACCGCTGAAGGTCCGTTGGTATCACAACCGTGTGAGGGTGAAGTTCCGTCAGAAATTGATTTGTGCGCCAAACGCCCGTTTGGTGTTGCCCCCATTATCTTTCCAAAATAAACGTGACAGGTGGTTGACAACATATTTAAATGAAACATTTCGCCTTTTGTATTTGGTTTTCCATCAATGGCATGAAATAAATCGTTATAAACTTGTAATGCAATGTTATCAGCATAATCATCATCATTTCCATAAAAAGAAGTGTTATTGATAATGGTTTGCCTCAATATTTCTTCCCCTTCAAAATTCTTAGAAATTGCATTTAAAAGCACCTCCATCGAAAAAGTTTTATCCTCAAAAATATGTTTTTTTAAGGTTGATAAACTATCAGTAACCGTTCCCAAACCCGTACATTGAATATAATTTGTATTGTATCTTGGACCGCCATTGTAATAATCTTTTCCTTTGGTTATGCAATCTTCAATGACCACCGATAAAAATGTTGCAGGACTATATTTTGCAAACATTCTATCGATATAATTACTCACCAAAACCTTTTGGTTTACAATATAATTCAGTTGTTTTTTAAAGGCATTGTACAGTTCATCATAACTCCTAAAATCTCTTGGATCACCCGTTTTAATACTTACTTGTTTTCCCGTTAGTGGATTAATGCCATTATTCAGGGTAATTTCAATTATTTTCGGAACATTTAAATACCCCGTTAAAATATAGGCTTCTTTCCCAAAAGCCCCAACTTCAATACAACCGCTGCAACCACCTTCCCGGGCATCTTCCAACGATTTTCCTTGACGAAGCATTTCCTGAATATAAATATCTGGATTAAAAATGGAAGGATAGCCGTGACCTTGACGGATTACTTTACAGGCTTCTTTCAAAAATCGATCTGGTGTTTTGGCACTGATATGCACAGAATTTCCAGGTTGAAGAATATGCAACTCTTCAACAATTTCAAGCATTATATAAGAAACTTCACTTACACCATTTGAACCGTCGCGTTTAACGCCGCCAATATTGATGTTTGTAAAATCATTATAAGTGCCACTTTCTTTGGCTGTAATTCCAACTTTTGGTGGTGCTGGATGGTTATTTACCTTAATCCAAAAACAGCTTAATAATTCCTTTGCATCTTCCCTGGTTAAAGTTCCTTCTTTTATTTCCTTTTCATAAAATGGCATTAAATGCTGGTCGAAATGACCAGGATTCATAGCGTCCCAACCATTCAATTCGGTAATGGTCCCTAAATGGACAAACCAATACATTTGTATCGCTTCGTGAAAATTACGTGGTGCATTTGCAGGAACCCAGCGGCATACTTCTGCAATTTTTTTCAGTTCCTGTTTACGTATATTATCAGATTCTTTTTCCGCCAATGTTTCTGCCAAATCTGCATGGCGTTCCGCAAACAAAATAGCCGCATCACAAGAAATTGCCATTCCGTCGAGCTGCTCTTTTTTGTCGGTTGCTTCAGGATCATTTAAAAAATCTAATTTGTCTAATTGTGTTTGAATTTCTTTTTTAAAATCGAGCATTCCTTTTTCGTAAATCTTTCCATCCAAGGCCGTATGCCCTGGAGCGCGTTGCTCCATAAATTCGGTGAACAAGCCAGCTTCATATAAATTAGACCATTCTTTTGGCACATGGCTAAAAATGCGTTCGCGCATTGTTTTACCGCTCCAATATGGAATAACTTCTCTTTCATAAGTATCAATATCTTGTTGAGAAATTGAATAACGCTGCATTTCACGCGTGTTTAATACATGAAAATCTTCAACGCTGTGGCAGGTTAATTCAGGAAATGTAGGAACTGTTTTTGGGCTTGGCCCACGTTCCCCAACGATTAATTCTCCATCTCCCAAATAAATGGTTTTCTGCTTACAAATTTCCAAAAAATTAAGGGCTCTTAAAACAGGAATTGAATATTTGCCAAAGTTCTCCTTGTAAAAATTGGTTTGAATTAAAGCTCTTTCAATGGATAAAGAAGGTTCAGCCTCATAGCTTATTTTTCTGAGTTTTTGAACTCTTTCATTCATTCCTGGGCCAATATTATTTTCTAATGGCTTATAAAAATTACCTTGTGTAGCTGCAGGTCGCTCAGGCTTTAAAACATTTTTTGATGTTTCCATAATTATAGGTTACTAAATGAAGTTCAGATTAATATACTGAAAATAATGATAATGATTGAAATTATTTTGATAGGTAACTATGAAGTAAATAGAAAAAACATCAAACACTCAAACAGCTTTCTGTAGGTTTTTGTTAGGTTTGATAAATTCTTTTCGAGAATCATTGAATAAAAGATTGATTCATCACAAATTTACAAAAAAGAGTTGGTAATTGCCAACGCTATTTTAACTTATATCAATATTATAATTTCCATAATATTGAATAAAATACTGCTGAAATGATTCTAACAACAAATATCTCATACAGAAATTGAAAAAGGATTGCATCAATTTGTCACCAGTTGAGATTTTAACCTGCAAAGACTTTTCCCCGGAATTGCCTGATAAACCTGAAAATTAAATTGAAATGTTGCGTAAATCAAAGAATTACCTTTAAAAACAAAAAAGAGCCGATAACTTACCGGCTCTTCTGCTTAAATAAATTAAGTAATTATTTCCAAAAAAACGAATAAAGTGCCACTAAAATAATCATCACGGCAAATGCGCCAACATTAAATATCGGACCTGTTTTAAACAATTGTTTTGAAAGTGGAATTCCTTTTTCATCATCTTTTCCATGATGTTGTACCCAACTCACAATGGCGATAACAATCATGGTCAGGATTGCGGTATAGCCCATTTGATCTAGGAAAGGAACATCAACAAATAAAGAACTTGTGGACCATCCTTTCGGCGCCACTTTAAAATACATGGCAATTGGTATGGAAACCAAAGCCCCGACAATCGCGCCTTTATTGGTGGTTTTCTTCCAGAACAATCCCAAAATAAATATGGCCAAAATTCCCGGGCTCACAACGCCTGTATATTCTTGTATAAATTGAAAAGCTTGGTCAATGCCACCCAATAAAGGTGCCAGAACACAAGCAATTGCCAAAGCAACACCTGCAGATAGTCTTCCCATATTTACGGTGCTTTTATCGCTTGCGTTTTTATTGATATATTGCTTGTAAATATCCATGGTGAAAATAGTGGAAGTTGAGTTTAGCATTGAGGCCAAAGACGATACAATGGCTGCGGTTAATGCCGCAAAAGCAACCCCTTTTAATCCGGTAGGCAAAAATTGCAACAACCAAGGATAGGCCCTGTCTGCTTGCTCCAATGTTGGTAAATTTTTAAGTCCCGCAGCGCCTAACTTCGCCATAATCTCAGGATCATTAACCATTACATAAGCCGCAATACCCGGAATTACCACAATTAGCGGAATTATCAACTTTAAAAAAGCCGCCAATAAAATTCCCTTTTGGGCTTCTCTTAATGATTTGGCCGCCAAGGTTCTTTGAATAATATATTGATTGAATCCCCAATAATATAAATTCGCCACCCACATACCGCCAATCAACACACCAATTCCCGGCAACATTTTATAAT
>DAIQBF010000166.1:0-2427 GCA_036781305.1 Lutibacter sp. | reverse complement strand
AATTTGATTCCTCTAAAATCATTGCAAACCTCTCAGGAGCGGCTTCATATACCGTTTTTATGCCAGACCACATACCTTCGCCGCCTGAAACCATATTTAAAGCCAGATAGGTTGTTGCCAGACCTCCCAAAACCAAAAACACAACCTGAATCACATCTGTCCAGGCCACTGCTGAAAGTCCGCCATATAATGAGTAAGCTGCGGCAAATAATGCCAATCCGATAACACCGTAAATCATAGGAATACCCATGATGGTTTCCAATGCCAAGGATCCTAAATACAATACCGAAGTTAAATTCACAAACACATAAAGCGCAATCCAAAATACGGCCAAAATGGTTTTTAAATTGGTGGAAAAACGTTGTTCCACAAATTCGGGAATGGTATATAATCCTTTTTCAATAAAAATAGGCAAGAAGTATTTCCCCACAATAATTAAGGTAATGGCTGCCATCCATTCATAAGAGGCAATGGCCAACCCCAAAGCGAATCCGGAACCCGACATTCCTATAAATTGCTCTGCCGAAATGTTCGCAGCTATCAATGAGGCTCCAATGGCCCACCAAGGCAAAGATTTGCTTGCCAAAAAATAATCCTCAGCATTTTTTTGATGGCCATTTTTATCTCTGGACACCCATAAACCCACGCCTAAAATTAATACAGCATAGGCGATAAAAATGAAATAATCCCAAAATGCAAAATGTGTTGTCATAATTCTATATCATATTTAGTTATTGATTCTTGTTGTTCTTTCACTTGGCATAGCTTCAAAAGTAGTTAATTTTTTGTTGAATTTGTTAAAATGGGCTCGTGACACATCCGACACAAATCCTTCAATTTTTTCAGAATGCATGAACTTTATGGTACAGCTTCCAAAACCTCCGCCCATCATTCTTCCACAATAAGCCACTTGTACATTTTAGAAAAACTTGCTAAAAAATCAAACTTATTGCAACTAACTTCCTACAAATCCGGCTTCAAAATTTTTGATGTAAACATTTCAATGATCTACAAGATCCTTTTTTTTGAACTTAAACCGATTTTTTTTGTCAATTGCCGTAGGTAAATCGAAGCCATTATTATAATCTGTATGTTCTCCAATATTATTAATCCTTCCTGCAGATTCTATATTTACAACGTTTTCGAAGCCTCTAAAATTAATTTCCTTCATTAATAAAGCTAAATTAAATTGCTATTTTATTGATTAGCACGCTAACTTACTAAATTTCTCGCTATAAAATTGCTAATTTATCTTAGGAATTTATAAAAGAATATTGAGCGTTGCACAAGTGATAAAAGTATCTAAAGCATAAATATAAATACTTCTTTTGAGTTTTATCTTTCTAATTTCTAATTCATAAAAACTTCATTTTCGAAACGCTTTTTCATGGAGGCGGCAATAGATTATTATTGGTTTAACGCACCGACTTCAAATTGGTTATAGAACATCAAATTCGGATAACAATGCTGAATTTCAGTTCAATAGCAAACTTGTTTATTTGCAAGCAACCATGTTCCAAAAAAAATAGTTAACTTTATATATTGTAGTTTTTATTTCGGTAAATAAAAATAGCGGCGATGGATAAAAAAAAATCAAAGGCAGTTGCAATTATCGTGGCGCATCCAGATGATGAAACATTGTGGGCCGGAGGAACCATTTTGAATCATCCGTCATGGCATTGCTTTATCGTATGTCTTTGCCGGAAAAGCGATCTTGAACGTTCCGAAAAATTCTCAAAAACACTACAAATTTTAGGGGCTAAAGGAATTATGGGCGATTTAGATGATGGTCCTGACCAAAATCCTTTGGATGAAAATGAACTGGAGCAAACCATCTTAAAATTACTGCCTTCCATTCATTTCGACCTTATTATTACGCACAGCCCCAATGGCGAATATACCAAACATCTCAGACACGAAGAAACGGGAAAAGCGGTGATTAAACTTTGGCAGGAAAGCAAAATTTTGACAAAGAAACTTTGGGCTTTTGCCTATGAAGACGGGCATAAGAAATATTACCCAAAACCAATGAAAACCGCTAGCGAATTTTTCAAACTTTCCTATGAAATCTGGCAAAAAAAATACAAAATAATTACAGAGGTTTACGGATTTGAAAAAGGGAGTTTTGAAGCAGAAACAACCCCCAAAGCAGAAGCATTTTGGCAATTTACCGATGCGAATGATGCGCAAAAATGGTTTTCCTAAGAAAATAAAAGCAGCTTAAAAAACAAAGTCCAAATATCCAATAATTAAAAAATTGATATTCTATAAAACGAGCCATAACAAATTTTGATACACAGCAGAATGATAAATGGCGAACAGCAGCTGTACCAACAAAAAAATAAAAATAAAAAAAATAAAAAGCAAAAAAAAAAAAAAAAAAAAAAAAAAAAAAAAATAAAAGAAGTTCAATTAAAAAAAAAAAAA
>DAIQBF010000165.1:0-7340 GCA_036781305.1 Lutibacter sp. | reverse complement strand
TATGCCGCCAACGATATTAAGACATCCTGCGTAGCCGGCCAAAATATATTCAACCGGACACGGCGCTTCTAATTCCGGGTTGTTTTGGTTATCGCCGATCCTTATTTTAAAATTTTGTGCATTCACCACAAACTGCTCGTTAGGTGTTGAATTTCCTGATACTTTTATAGTTACAATACTCATTTTTAGGCTGTTTTTTGGTTTTTAATACTTTCAAATACCGCGTTTAAATCGGCTTTTAAATCTTCAATATCTTCTATCCCCACAGAAAGTCGGATTAAATCTTTTGAAACTCCCGCTGTCAACTGTTCGTCATCAGACAATTGTTGGTGTGTTGTGCTTGCCGGATGAATAATCAACGATTTGGTGTCGCCGATATTGGCCAATAGCGAGAATAATTTGGTTTCATCGGCCACTTTTTTAGCTGCTTCAAATCCGCCCTTCAAACCGAAAGTTACCATGCCGCTTTGTCCTTCCGGCAAATATTTCTGACCTAAATCGTAATATTTGCTCGATTTCAATCCCGGATAATTTACCCATGAAACTTCTTCCCTGCTTTCTAACCATTTAGCCAAAGCCAAGGCATTTTCGCTGTGTTTTTTAATACGAATAGGCAATGTTTCCAATCCCTGAATAATTTGAAACGCATTAAACGGACTTAAAGCCGCGCCAAAATCGCGCAATCCTTCCACACGAACTTTGGCAATAAAAGCAGCGTTTCCCAAGGCTTCGTGATAAACCAATCCGTGATAACCTGCAGAAGGTTCGGTGAATTCAGGGAATTTTCCGCTGGTCCAGTCAAAAGTTCCGGCATCAATAATGGCACCGCCAAGAGAGGTTCCGTTTCCTGAAATGTATTTGGTCAAAGAGTGAATCACAATGTTTGCGCCGTGTGCAATTGGATTCAACAAATAAGACGTTGCCACCGTATTATCAACAATAAAAGGTACTTTATTGGCTTTGGCTACCGCAGAAATCGCTTTTAAATCCAAAATATCCAATTTGGGATTTCCCAAACTTTCCACAAAGAAAGCCCTGGTATTTTCTTGGACTGCTTTGGTAAAATTTTCAGGATTGGAAGGATCCACAAAAGTGGTGGTAATTCCCAATCTCGGCAAAGTAACTTTAAACAAATTGTAAGTGCCGCCGTATAAACTGTTAGACGCCACAATATGGTCTCCCGCTTTCAGCAAAACCAGCAAAGCCGTTGCAGTAGCCGCGGTTCCTGAAGCCGTAACCACCGCGCCAATGCCGCCTTCAAGGGCCGCTAGCCGTTGTTCCAAAATATCATTGGTCGGATTGTTTAATCGGGTGTAAATAAATCCAGCTTCCGCAAGACTAAAAACATTGGCCGCATGTTCTGAGTTATTGAAAACATACGAAGTGGTTTGATAAATTGGAACGGCGCTGGTTCCTGCGTTTTTTGTGACATCGTGTCCTGCGTGCAATGCTTGTGTCGAAAATTTTTGTGTGCTCATTTTTTTATGTTTTAGTATTTTTATTTTAGTTTTGAAATGAAAAAGTCCCTTTGGTTTTAGATATTACCAAAGGGACTTTAATCGTTATAGATTTTTTTATTCCAATCAGTTTAGGCAATATCTTTTCATGATGCTTTGCATCATTTGCATTTGCATACAACAAATTATAGATTTCAAAAATTGAAATTTTAAGTTCATTTTGTTTTTATTTATAAAAAAACCTCTGAAAAATCAGAGGTCTTTAATTGTTATTTATTTTATTAAATTTTAAACAATAGCGTCCTCTGCGTAAATTTTACACATCATACACATCATATTGTTCAATTTAATTGTCATTTTATATCTTTTTGATGCCACAAATGTAAACACTTTTTTTTAATATCCAAATTATTTAAAAATAAAAATGATTTTTTTCATTTTATAATTTATACTTTTCATAAATTTGCCCATTGAATTTCAAGAGGAAAAATTTGAACTGATTGCAACCTCGTTAAAAAATGCTAAAGCAGTATTTATTTACTTCTTTAGCGACCAACGCAATTTCTCAGATTTTCTTAATTTCTAATTAATAAAATAACTAAAAAAATTATGTCATATTTATTTACGTCTGAATCCGTTTCAGAAGGACATCCAGACAAAGTCTCCGATCAAATTTCAGATGCCTTGGTCGATAATTTTTTGGCTTTTGACCGCAATTCAAAAGTTGCCTGTGAAACATTGGTAACTACCGGACAAGTGGTTTTGGCAGGAGAAGTAAAATCGAAAACCTATTTGGACGTTCAAAAAATAGCACGGGACGTCATCAATAAAATTGGGTACACCAAGAGCGACTATATGTTCGACGGAAATTCCTGCGGCATATTTTCTGCCATTCACGAACAATCTGCCGACATTAATCAGGGCGTTGACAGAGCAATTAAAGAAGATCAAGGCGCTGGCGACCAAGGAATGATGTTTGGTTACGCCACCAATGAAACAGAGAATTATATGCCTTTGGCCTTGGATTTAAGCCATAAAATATTATTTGAACTTGCCGAATTGCGCAGGGAAAACAAAGAAATTACTTATTTGCGTCCAGATTCCAAAAGCCAGGTAACCATTGAATATTCTGATGACAATGTTCCCGTAAGAATTAACACCATTGTGGTTTCCACGCAACACGATGACTTTGGACCGAATGATGAAGCAATGTTGGCTAAAATTAACAGTGACGTCATCGCTATTTTAATTCCGAGAATGGTTGCCAAATTACCAGCAGGAATACAAAAGTTGTTCAATGATGATATTATTTATCACGTAAATCCGACCGGTAAATTTGTGATTGGCGGACCGCATGGCGATACCGGCTTGACGGGCAGAAAAATTATTGTGGATACTTATGGCGGAAAAGGTGCACACGGTGGTGGCGCGTTTTCAGGAAAAGACCCAAGTAAAGTTGACCGAAGCGGCGCGTATGCCACCCGACATATTGCCAAAAATTTAGTCGCAGCAGGTGTTGCAGATGAAGTTTTGGTGCAGGTTTCTTATGCCATTGGCGTTGCAAAACCTATGGGAATTTACGTAAATACTTACGGAACATCCAAAGTAAAAAAATCGGACGGCGAAATTGCCGCAATTATCGACCAACTTTTTGATATGCGTCCTGCATTTATTGAAGAACGTTTAAAATTGCGCAATCCTATTTATTTGGAAACCGCGGCTTATGGACACATGGGGCGTAAAAATGAAATTGTCAAAAAAACATTCGCCAATGTTGACGGTACAGAAATTACACTTGATGTAGAACTTTTTACCTGGGAGAAATTAGATTTTGTTGATATCATGAAATCCGCTTTTGGGTTGTAAAAATAGTTTGAATTTATAATTGAATTAGGCTCTAGTTTAATTGAGCGTTGATATTTAATTTCAAATCCATATCTCGGAGGTTTCAAATTGGTTCGAACGTAGAGAATTCAGTTATTCCCTATAGGGTTAGGGTAAAAATAATTGAATTTTCAATCATAATAGCCAGTTTAAACTTGGGCCTTGAATTAAAATAAAGAGGCGGTCTAAAAAGTTGGTTTAACCGCAATGTTCGCAAAGAAAGTGCAATGTTCGCAAAGTGTTAAAATTTTAAAATTGGTGCTTTGCGTTCCTTGCGAAAAAACCTAGCGACCTTTGCGGTTAAAAAAATACTTTTTAAACAGTTTATTCTTTATAAATATGAACCACAGCCATTACACAATTTTCTTGGCTTTGCAGTTCTACAATTTTATTCAACGGATGCATAATTACCAGTAATTCTCCTTTATGCAAGCTTCTCTTTTCTGAATCAAAATGAAATTGCAAATTTCCTTCATAGGCATAAAAAAAAATAAATTCACTGGTTGCATCCAATTGGAAATTCAAACTTTTATCCGCAGAAACAAAAACTGAGGAAATTTTACCTTGGGTTTTCCCTTTGGCCATTAAGTTAAAATCGACACAAGTTCCAACAGCGGAAGTTTCCCAACTGCCGTCAAAAGAATCTATCTCTGTTTTATTCAATTGAATCTCATGATGATTTTTGTGAGACACTTTGATGCTTCCCGACAAAACCATCAATTGACGAGAAACATCGGGAAGTTGGGTAAAATTAGATCTCTCAATTTCCACGGTTGCGGAACTGATTCTGAATTTAAAATTGCCGGCTTGATAATTTGATTCTGGCGGATGAATATACAATTCGGTGGTGCTTCCGCCAGACCATTTTGTCGTTTTAAAATCTGCCGCCTTTAAGATGTCGATTTTCATTGATTAAAAATCATTTCCAAAAAATATCACTTAAATTCTCCACAAACCCTTCATCTCTGTGAAATTTTTCGATTATTTCTAATTCTTGCAGTGATGCAGCACTTTGAATTTCATTGAATAAAATTTGCTCCTCAAAGCGAATGTGGTTTTTCAATAAGGTTTGAATTTTCTTTAAAGAATCTTCAATAAGAATTGTATCTGTAAAAAGCGCCAACAATATTTTGTGCTCATTCAATGCCTGAACGATTAGTTTATGTTCATTTCCAAGCACTGGAAACATATACTTCTCCTCCTTTTGAAAATGTTCTAAAATATGATTTTCATAAAACCAATCCGAATAAGCTTTTATTCTGCCCACAGCAATTCCTTTTGAAAATCCGACCTGAATTTTCCAGCAAAGCAACAATGCCTGGTGGTGGTCTTTTGAAAATTCCTTTAATGCGTGATGCCTTTTTATCGCCATAATTTTATGTGGAATTCATTTATAAAAATACCCAATTTAACTGAAACTCATTTTAATTGCCACGAATCATGGTCAGCACCATTTTAAATTTCTCGACTGCTTTTAGGGCATGACGAACATTGGCTGGCATAATAATGGTTTCTCCGGCTTCCAAAATACTTGACTTTCCGTCGAGGATAATATCGACCTTCCCGTCCACCACAAAAACCAAGGCATCAAACGGCGTGGTATGTTCGCTTAAACCTTCGCCCTTGTCAAAAGCGAACAATGTGATATTGCCGGTTTCCTTTTTAAGTATTTGTTTGCTGACCACCGCATTTTCCGCATAAGCAATGCTTTCGTTGAAAGAGAATTTCACTCCTTTGCCAAATTCATTTTTTCCCATTTTAATTTATTTTTAGTTAAATTTCACTTTTTAGTTTATCCCCAACCAATATCATCACAATTTAATCATTTTATTGGGCTTTGAAGATTTAATTGTTTTCACTTTTATATATTTTTTCAAATCGGAAGTTAAAATTTGGTCGAGTTCTTTTTCATTTCCTTGGGTTGTTTCAACAAATACCATCCCGAAAAACGGATAATCATCAAAATCCACCTTTCTTAATTCCAGCGGATTTTCAAAGTCCGAAAGCAGTAATTCATAATCGAAAGACGCTATTTCGCTTTCGGGAATTCCGGAATTGTTATCCAACAAAATGAGGCTGTATTTTTTGTTTTTTCCATTTTTATAGAGCTCCTCCCAATTTGGTTTTGTGCCGTCCAAAAAATATTGGTAAGAATTAAATCCGTAGGCAAAATAAGACAAATCGGCCGTAGTACACCAGCCGCCAAATCGCATCGGATTGACTTCTATTGGAATGATTGTTCCGTTCTTATCAATGCGAACCTCCACGTGAAAAGGAAAATTTTTCAAGTTGGTCAGTGCGCCAAGTGTGTCAAGAAATTTTTGCATATTTGGCAGGTATTTTTCAATAATTTCTTTGGAAGTGGTATAAACTCGGTCGTTTACGTCTTTTCCATTTGAAAATTTGTGATGTAAAATGGATAAGATAATCGGTTCACTTTCTTTATTGAAATAACAATCCATCGCATATTCCTCGCCCTCAATACATTCTTCTATAATAAAATAGTCGGTATCCACCACTTCATTGGGATAAAATCCTTTAATTTCGTTTATATCACGAATAATTTTAGTTAAAACCTCTGGCCATTCTTCGGAAGTGTCAACTTTATGGACGCCCAAACTAAAAAAGCCAACCGCCGGTTTTATGATGAAAGGAAATTTTATATTTTTCATCGATAAATTTACCAATTCCTCAAATTTGATTCCTTTGAAAAAATAATCAGGAAAAGTATCTTTCAACAATTCACGAAATTTTATTTTGTTTTTGAAAACTTGAATTTGGTCTGGCAATTTTGTGGAAGTTAAGTTTTTTTCTATCCAACTGATGCTGTTTTCCGAGTTGGTATATAGCGGATAATTAGGATTATTTTTAATGAATTCCGCCGCTTCATTCTCTGGAATCCAATTTAGCGACTTATCAGAAATCATGGCACTCGCCACTTCTGTTGCTATAATCTCAAGGTTGTTGTCTTTTATGGTTTGAAGTAAAAATGAAGAAATATAGGGTTGGTCAATTAGAATCATTTGGGTGTTTTTGTTTCTGTAAATTTAGGTTGAAAAATTGAAAGTAGAAAGTTGTATAGTCAGAAAGCTGAAAGCTGAAAGGTATTTCAAATCTAGCTCCCTTTCCTTTGGAAAGGGTTGGGGATAGGAAAACCCTTAGAACAACTTCTGTAAATCTTAGTTTTACAGGGATTTATCCGTTGCTTTATCTTCATTTTTCTCATCGGTTTCTTTAGTGCCATCATCTTTTCTAAAACCAATTAAGTTGCGGTATTTGAGTTCGGTCTTTTTGAGGTCTTCCTGTAACTTTTTGTACTTGGTGATGTCCTTAATTGTTATTACTACTGCAATTACTTTATTTTGCTGGTCCATTATTGGCCTTCCGCTAAGCAAAACCCTTTTTCTTTCTTGCAATTTAGCGTTCCAAAGCACCACATCCACATCATCGGTCAAATCCCCAACCAGGGCGCGCTCCATTGGGAGTTTTTGAACAGGAAATACTGTTTTTCCATCGGGAAAATACATTTCGAAATGCTCAGAAAAATTGGCAGAAATCTTGGAATCATCTTGTGTCCCGAACATTTCATTTGCCATATTATTCGCCAAAATCACCTTTTTATCTGAATTTGCAACAATAACGCCATCGCTAATATTCTCGAGAATCAGGTTTAATTTTTGCTCATTTTCATATAAATCATTCAAAGCAGCCTGTTCTTCTTCTTCCAATTTTAACCGGTCGGTGATATCGCGTGCGATGGCATATAAAATTCCTGTGGCAACTTCAGTAGTTGCTGTCCATGACAACCATTTTACAGTACCGTCTTTACATACCCAACGGTTTTCAAAATTTACCAAAGCAGTCCCTTTTTGAAGTTCCTCAATGGCTTTTTCTGTTGACGTTACATCTTCAGGAAAAATATAGTTTGCAAACGGTTTACTTTTTAGCTCCAAATCGCTATACCCCAAAACCTTGCTTAAAGATGGATTTATTTTTATA
>DAIQBF010000164.1:0-7379 GCA_036781305.1 Lutibacter sp. | reverse complement strand
AATTCTTCCATAAGATATGTAAGAAATAAAATTCGGCATAGAGTTATTCCCGTTTTAAAAGAATTAAATCCAAATTTACTGGACACTTTTTACAACACGTTGGAATATTTAAAAGGAAGTCAGCAAATTGTGAAAAATCACATTGAGCATGTGAAAGAAAAAACCACCAAAACCAACAAAAACGAATTGCATTTCAGCATTCCGGAATTAAAAAAACTGAGCGATCCAAAAATCTATTTGTTTGAAATTTTAAAAGAATACGGCTTTACGGAATGGAATGATGTCGCCGATTTGCTGGATTGCCAAAGCGGAAAACAGGTTTTTAGCAAAACCCATCGTTTGTTAAAAGACAGGGAAGTATTGATTTTATCCGAAATCCTTCAGCAAAAAGAAATTGAACACTTTGAAATTGAAGAAAATACAACTGAAATTAAAATGCCGGTTGCCTTAAAACTGGAAACCATCACCATTCCTTTCGATAATAAAAATCATCAGAATAAAGTTTTAGAGGAATTGATTTTCGACGATAAAAACACCATTTCCATAGATTTTGATAACATTGAATTCCCTTTAATCCTAAGAAAATGGCAAAAAGGAGATTACTTTTTTCCTATTGGCCTTAATGGAAAAAAGAAAATAAGCAAATTTTTTAAAGACGAAAAACTATCGCTTACCGATAAAGAAAATGTTTGGTTGCTATGCTCCAAAAACGACCTAATTTGGGTGGTTGGAAAACGGATGGACGACAGATTTAAAGTTACTAAAACCACTTCAAAAGTTTTAAAAATAAGTCAGAAGTCTGAAGTCTGAAGACGGACGACCGAAGTTTGAAGTGCAAAAGTTTCAGGTTTCAGGTTTCAGGTTTCAGGTTTTTTTTTCGTTTATTATTCATATTTGAGTACGCTCTGAAAAGCTACTTTTGCTAAAAATTAGTTTTTTTAATTATTATAGATTAGTGATTTTCAGCAACTTCTCCCTTTAGGGTCGGGGTAAAAAGTTGTTGAAAATTGAATATCGGAGTTGTCGGAGTTGATTCATACTTAAATTATTACACAAAGATTCACAAAGAAAATTCACAAAGATTCACAAAGAAAAATAAAGCGGTTGGTTTATAACAGCCACTTGGAAAAATAATTTCCTGCACAAAAATAACGATTTCGTTAATTTAGCATTTTAAAAACAGCTATTTAACCAAGCTTTTGTATTTTTCACCATTGAATATTTAAACTATGCACAAACAACCGAAACTCACCAGATTCAACGAAAATGTGTTGGCAAAATACCGTATTTACAACAGTATTTTTATGACACTTCCGTTTGATGCCATCACAAAAACAGGCGTTATGCTGCCACTTTTTCATGAAGTTTGTGAAAATGGTTTCTCGAACAAAAAAAATCCGACCGAAATTGTAGATGCTTTCTTTAAAGCCTATCACGTAAACCCTTCCGAAGAAGAAAAAATAAATTTACTGTTTCGTTTTATCCAATATATTGAGCGGCAAGTGGTGTTATTTGATGCCATTGAAGATGCCGCATTTCCTATTGTAAATAATATGGACGGTGTGGGAACTTTGCGAAACATCAAAGAAACAGCCAGCTTGGAAAAGAAAAATGAAGCGTTAAAAAAACATTTGGAAAGTTTTAAGGTTCGGGTTGTTTTAACCGCACATCCAACGCAGTTTTATCCGGGAGCCGTTTTGGGAATTATCACCGATTTAACGGAAGCCATTAAGGAAAATGATCTGCTGAAAATTAACCAGCTTTTGGCCCAGTTGGGTAAAACACCGTTTTTCAAACATGTAAAACCAACGCCTTTTGACGAAGCCGTTAGCTTAATCTGGTATTTGGAAAACGTCTTTTACCAGTCGGTTTCAAGCGTTTACAATTATATTCAAAGCAATATTTTCGACAATCAGCCAATTGACAATGAAATTATTAACTTGGGATTTTGGCCTGGAGGCGACAGGGACGGGAATCCGTTTGTGACTACGGAAATCACGTTGGATGTCACAAAACGTTTGAAACAATCCATCTTAAAAAATTATTATCGAGATATTCGGAGACTAAAAAGACGGTTGACATTTGCCGGCGTTGAAGAAGCGATTTCTGAATTGGAGAAAATTTTATTCGAAAATAGTGTGAATACTGAAATTAACACCATGATTCCGTTAAATGAATTTTTGGATAAATTGATGGGTATTAGGGAAATACTCATCTCCAGGCACCAATCTTTATATTTAGATGAAATAGACGATTTGATCAATAAAATTCACTTATTTGGTTACCATTTTGCCACATTGGACATTCGTCAGGACAGCAGGGTGCATCATGATGCTTTTGTTCAAATTGTTACCACTTTATCAGAAAAAGGAAAACAGATCTTTCCTGAAAACTATTTAGAACTTACTGAAGACAAGCAAATTGAAATTTTATCAACAGTAGCTGACAATGTAGATCTGTCTATTTTTGACGATGAAATGGTGGTTAAAACCTTAGGCTCTATTCATGCCATAAAAACCATTCAACAAAATAATGGTGAACGCGGCGCAAACCGTTATATTATCAGCAACAATCAATCTGCTTTAAATATGATGGAAACTTTTGCCATGTTCAATTTAAGCGGTTTTAACCATAATTTAAGCGTTGACATTATTCCGCTTTTTGAAACCATTGACGATTTAACCAACGCAACAGGCGTTATGGAAAAATTATACACCAACAGCAATTATAAAAATCATCTTAAAAGCAGAAACAACAAACAAACCATTATGCTTGGTTTTTCCGACGGAACCAAAGATGGTGGCTATTTAATGGCAAATTGGGCTATTTTTCAAGCCAAGGAAAACCTGACGGAAATTTCCAGAAAACACGGAATAAAAGTTATATTTTTTGATGGTCGCGGCGGACCTCCAGCGCGTGGCGGCGGAAAAACACATCAGTTTTATGCTTCATTAGGCCCAACCATTGAAGATGAAGAAATACAATTAACAGTGCAAGGTCAAACTATCAGTTCTAATTTTGGCACTTTAGATGCCGCACAATTCAATCTTGAACAGTTATTGAGTGCAGGAATTTCAAACGAATTGTTTAGCAATGCCAACAATATTATGACAAAAAGTGCTATTGAAATTATGGATGATTTGGCATTGACAAGCTATCAGGCTTATGTCGATTTTAAAAATCATCCGAAGTTTATGCCTTATTTGGAACGCATGAGCACTTTAAAATATTACGCCAAAACCAATATTGGAAGTCGCCCTACCAAACGTTCTGGATCAAAAGAATTGAACTTTGCCGATTTGCGCGCCATTCCTTTTGTGGGTTCCTGGAGTCAGTTAAAACAAAATGTTCCCGGATTTTATGGGGTTGGCACCGCATTGAAAAAATATGAGGACAATGGTGAATTTGACAAAATAAAAGAATTCTATAAAAATTCTGATTTCTTTAAAACATTGATTGGAAACAGCATGATGTCGCTCACAAAATCGTTTTTTGAACTTACCGAATATATGGCGGATGATGAAGAATTTGGGGATTTTTGGAAAATTATTCACACAGAATATCAAACTTCAAAACGCCTTATCTTAAAACTTTCCGATTATACCGAATTGATGCAAAGCAACCAAGTTGGTAAGGCTTCAATTGTTATTCGCGAAAATATTGTATTACCTTTGCTCACCATTCAGCAATTTGCATTGCGCAAAATTCAGGAATTACAAAAGGAGGAAAATCCAAACCTTGAATTGATTAAGATTTATGAAAAAATGGTGACTCGCTCTTTGTTCGGAAATATTAACGCAAGCAGAAATTCAGCATAATGATGAACTTATCCCAATTAAACGAAAACGAATACAATCCGCATTACAAAAGCTACATCCTGGAATTGGGTGATGTGGATTTGATTGAAATTTTAACAGCATCTTCTGAAGAATTATTGAAAACCATCAAAGATTTACCAGAAAAAAAATTACTGTTTCGATACAACGAAGGAAAATGGACCATAAAAGAACTTTTGCAACACATCATTGACACAGAGCGAATTATGAGCTACAGAGCCTTGCGTTTCTCAAGAAATGACGCTACGGAATTGCAAGGTTTCGATGAAAATTGGTATGTTGAAAATTCAAATGGCAACGACAGAAATTTTGATGATTTATTGGAAGAATTTATCTGTACCCGCAGAGCGAGTATTTCTTTGTTTAAAAGTTTTACTGATGAAATGCTGTTTTTGTCGGGCACTGCAAACGGAAGCGATATGACGGTTAGGGCATTGGGTTTTATTATTGCCGGACATCAAATACACCACTTAAAAATTATCAAGGAACGATATCTTTAATCGTTTTTATCCAAAAAAAAGATTTGGTTAACGGGTTTTTGAAATATTTCGGAAATTTTTAATGCCAAAACAGTTGAAGGAACATATTTATTTAGCTCCGTTGCATTTACAGTTTGCCGGCTTACGCCAATCATTTCAGCTAATTTAGCTTGTGTTATATTATGAATTGCGCGTTCTACTTTTATGTTATTCTTCATCTTCTATTCCTCTTTTAGCTCTGAAAAGTACATAATGAAACCGCAGCATAAAAAACAATAAAACGGTAAACATATTATAAATTAGTACGTTGAAAAAACTATAATCAAACACAAAAACTATGGCTAAAATTAATACTATATAATTTACATAGGTTGCCCAAATTAAAGATTCCATTCTAATTGTTGAAATGTATTCATCCTCATCCTTTGTTTTTGAAAAAGACACTAAGATTCCTCCTACAATAATTAATATTGAAGCAATTTCATCAGAAATATTATTTTTATTCCACTCAAATGGCGGATTTGAAAATATATCTTGCTCGCCTATCAAAGGGAAAACATTCATTTCCAAATTCGGATACTCAAAATCATTAAGCATTAAAATGATGCCTAATATAAACCCAATAATAAATAAAAACCACCCAAGAGGTTTGTATTTGTTTGACACTAAGAATCTTGATTTCATAATAGTTTATTTTTTATTTTCCAAATGTAAAGTATTTTTTACATTTAGACAAATGTTTTTTACTATTAAAATTATATGATTTAAAATATTATATTTGAAGTACCGTAAAATATTTTGCTCCAATGCGCATTCTAAAAAAAATCCTACTTATTATTGGCGCTCTAGTCGTCCTAATTTTTATTGGCGGCTGGATCTATTTCAACAGCCTAAAACCTGACTATTCGGGCAATATCATTTTGTCAGGCATTGAAAATGAGACTTCTGTATATTTTGATGATTACGGTATTCCGCATATTTATGCACAAAACCAATACGATGCAACAACTGCTTTAGGATATGTTCATGCACAGGACAGGCTTTGGCAAATGGAATTGATGCGAAGAATTGCTCCGGGAAGATTGTCGGAAATCTTTGGAAAAGACATGCTCAAAAACGACCGGTTTTTTGTGAGTTTGGGCATTGTGGAAGCTTCCAAAAAATCCATTGAAAAACTGGACAAAAATGGGGAAGTTTACAAATTGGCCACCGCTTATTTAAACGGCGTAAACCAATTTATTGAAAACGGCCCAACGCCCATTGAATTCACCATAATAGGCATCGAAAAAGAGCCTTACCAACTAAATGATATCTACAATATTTTGGGCTACATGTCCTTCAGTTTTGCGATGGCGCAAAAAACCGATCCGCTTTTAAGCGTCATTCAAGAAAAATTGGGTGATGCCTACATTAAAGAATTGAATATAAATATAGATCCAAACACCACATTTATAAAAAATTCAAAGTCATCTATTGCCGATTTTTCGGAGTTGGTTGCAAGCGTAAATGAAATTATGGACAAATCGCCAATTCCGCCATTTATTGGCAGCAACAGCTGGGTGGTTTCCCCTAAAAAATCTGCCACAGGAAAAGTGCTTTTTGCAAACGATCCGCATATCGGATTTTCACAGCCTGCGGTTTGGTACGAAGCGCACATGGTAAGCCCAGATTATGAAATGTACGGTTATCATTTGGCGGGTGTCCCGTTTCCATTATTGGGGCACAACAGGAGTTATGCCTATGGATTGACCATGTTCGAAAATGACGATCTTGATTTTTATAAAGAAGAAAATGACCCTTCAGATTCAACAAAATACAAAACGCCTGCCGGATTTGAAACTTACAAAACCATCAACAAAACCATAAAAGTAAAAGATGCGGAGGCTGTGACCATTATCGTTAGAAGTTCACGCCACGGACCAATTATGAATGATGCCATTGACGCAATTGCACAACCTGAACCCATCGCAATGTCTTGGGTTTACACCCAATTTGATGGTGAGGTTTTAAATGCGCTTTACACCATTTCAAGAGCAACAGAGATGAAAGATGTTAAAAAAGGAGCCTCTATGATTCATGCGCCCGGATTGAATATTATGTACGGCGATGCAAAAGGAAATGTGGCTTGGTGGGCATCTGGGAAATTATACAAACACAATCCAAACGTAAACACAAAGTTTATTTTAAATGGTGCTTCCGGTTATGATGACCCTATTGAATATTTGGATTTCAGCGAAAATCCGATGGCTGAAAATCCACCTTGGAATTACGTGTATTCCGCCAACAATCAGCCAGACACTATTGCTGGAATATTGTATCCTGGCTATTATGTTCCTGAGGATCGCGCCAAACGCATTGTGCAATTGTTGGAACCAAAAAATAACTGGAGCAAGGAATCTATGTCGGCAATGATCAACGATGTAACTTCATCGGTAGCACCCGATTTGGTAAAGGAATTTGCCGAAATCATGGATTACAATTCTTTCACAAAAAACGAACAGAAAGCCATTGATGTCCTTCAACTTTGGGATGGTTCGAATACGCTTGACCAAGTTGCGCCAACCATTTATAACAAATGGATTTACCTGTATTTAAAAAACACTTTTGAAGATGAATTAGGAGAAAAATTGTTTACCCAGTTTTTAGCCACCCATTTATCCAAAAGAATGATTGCCGACCAAATTAAAAAGGACAGTTCACTTTGGTGGGACGATATTAGCACCAAAAACAAAATAGAAACCAGAAAAGAAATCCTGTCAAAATCGTTGGTTGAAGCTGTTGCTTTATTAGAAAATCAACTTGGAAATGACATAAAAGATTGGAATTGGGGAAAAGTCCATACCTTAGAGCACGAACATCCGCTTGGCAAAGTGGCTGCCTTAAAAAGCTATTTTAATGTGGGTACTTTCCCAATAAATGGCGCAAGAGAAGTGATTAACAATCAGAGTTTCGACTATAATGATACTGGATTATACAAAGTAAACGCAGGACCTTCAACCAGAAGAATCATTGATTTCTCCGATATTGAAAACAGCATCAGCATTTTACCGACGGGGCAATCGGG
>DAIQBF010000163.1:0-7402 GCA_036781305.1 Lutibacter sp. | reverse complement strand
TCGCTTTTTTTTGTGAAAAACAAAAAAAGAGCTCAAACAAACCGTTCAATCCCTAATGCAAATTGATTTACGATTTTTTAATTTTAAACTTTCTAATTTTAAACGTTTTTCCGTTCCAATAATAATTCCCCCTTCGGGGGTTAGGGGGCTAGGGGGTTAGGGGCTTTACACCAGCATAAACCCAACGCTGTCTTTGGTTGAAGACATCACAAAAGTGCTTTGCACATTGCCGACAGAATTTAAAACAGATAGTTTATTCTTCAAAAAAGCCTGATAACTGTTCATGTCTTTTACAATTATTTTTAATAAATAATCGTAGTTTCCGGCCACGTGAAAGCATTCCATTACCTCATCTATTTTGTTTATGGCATTTTCAAACCGCGTAATCATATCTTTTGAATGCACCAATAAAGTCACCTGACAAAAGACTTCAATGGTATAACCCACTTTTTCTTTGTCCAAAACAGCGATATAATTTTTAATGACACCTGCTTTTTCAAGTCTTTTAATACGTTCATAAGTGGGTGTTTGTGTCAAACCAATTTTTAAGGCGATTTCTTTAATGTTCGCTTTTGAATTTTGCTGAAGCAGGTTCAATATTTTTTTATCGGTTAAATCTAAGTTGATGATCATAATCAGTGAATTTTTCTAAAAATAATAAAAATATATTACTTTAAAAGTAAATAACTCTTCAAAACAAACTATTTAAAGCAAAATACACTTAAAATATAAATAAATTCAGTTTATTAAGTTGAATTGTGCTAATTTTATATGATAAATTTTTAAGTTATGAGCAACAAACCAGCAAACAAAATTCAGGATTTACAATATTTTGGAGAATTTGGAGGCGTAAATCCTTCCATTTCAGATTCAGCAACCTATACATTTTTACATGCAAAAACAATGCTCGACACTTTTGAGGGCCATGCAGAAGGCTGTTATTTGTATTCTCGACATTCAAGTCCAAGCAATTTATATTTAAGTGAGGCTTTGGCCGCTATGGAATTTACGGAAACTGCAAACGTGGCGGCCTCTGGAATGGGTGCAATCACCTCAGTGTTTTTACAAATATGCAGCGCAGGAGATCACATAGTATCAGCAAGAACAATTTACGGAGGAACCTATGCTTTTCTAAAAAACTTTTCGCCGAAATTCAATATTTCCGCCTCATTTGTTGACATTACTTCCTTGGAAAAGGTTGAGGCGGCAATAACGCCAAACACAAAAATGATTTACTGCGAGGCAGAAAGCAATCCGCTTTTAGAAATTGCAAATTTGCCCGAATTGGCTAAAATTGCGAAGAAGCATCATATAAAATTGGTGGTGGACAATACATTTACGCCATTAATATTTTCGGCTCAAAAATTAGGGGCAGATGTAACCATTCACAGTTTGACAAAATTTATAAACGGAACAAACGATACTGTTGGCGGGGTTGTTTGCGGATCAAACGATTTTATAAACAGCTTGCGAAGCGTAAATGATGGTGCGATGATGTTGCTAGGTCCGGTAATGGACAGTTTAAGGGCTGCCAGTATTTTAAAAAATTTACGAACACTTCATATCCGAATGAAAAAGCACAGTGAAAACGCCCTTCATTTAGCTGAAAATTTCGAAAAAGACGGATTGAAAGTGGTGTATCCCGGCTTAAAAAGCCATAAAGATCACGAGCTTTTTAAATCTTTATACAATAAAGAATATGGTTTTGGGGGCATTATGACCATTGATGTTGGATCTCTAGAAAAAGCAAATGAGTTGATGGAATTGATGCAACATGAAAATTTGGGATATTTGGCGGTAAGTTTAGGGTTTTATAAAACATTATTCAGCGCATCGGGAACAAGCACTTCTTCAGAAATTCCCGAAGCGGAACAAAAAGAAATGGGTCTTTCTAATGGAATTATTAGAATGTCGGTTGGTTTGGATAATGATATTGAAAGAACTTACAGATCCATGAAAAAATGCATGAAACAAGTTGGCGTTTTGTAACAAAAAGCAACCAATCAGTACTTAAAGTGCCTAAAGTTTGGAGCACTTGGAGTTGAAAAAATAAAAGTGAACTTTAAGAAATAAAACAGTGTAATTTGTTTAAAATTTGCTATTTAAATGTAAAATGTTGAAAAATTTATTGTCCAGTATCACTTGTGAGAATTGAGTGCCATTTAACTTTAGGCATTTTAGGCACTAATTAATAACACAAATGTAAATATTGAAATTGATTTTATTGTTAAGATTTCATAAATTGATTAAACCTCATCCATTTTTGGATGAGGTTTTTCATTTGCATAAACTTTCAAATTTACGTATCATTACATTTTTAAAAATATTAAATGAAAGATTCTGAAAATAACTTATCTGAAATAGAAATTCAAGAGCAAAAAATTATTGACAATAAAGAATTAAATCTTTATGAAGCATTAATTCCTGTTATTATTCTTATGATGATGCTCGCCTATAATATATTTTTTGCCGAAGGTGTTTTATTAGGAGAATATTCCAATCAGTTTATTTTATTGATGGGTGGTGTAATTGCGTCAATAGTAGGCTTTTTTAATAGGGTTTCCTTAAGAATAATGATTGCTGAAATTTGGGAAAATTTAAAAAGCGTTTTTGTCCCTATCATGATACTATTTTTGGTGGGTGGTTTGGCCG
The DNA here is from genome assembly GCA_036781305.1 of Lutibacter sp. Lineage (GTDB taxonomy): Bacteria > Bacteroidota > Bacteroidia > Flavobacteriales > Flavobacteriaceae > Lutibacter. The sequence goes on along the minus strand of DAIQBF010000163.1, from coordinate 4,750 downwards.
GAACTTGGCTGGTGAGCGGCATTATACCAGCAATGGTTTATTACGGACTTCAAGTATTAAGTCCGGGTATTTTTTTACCGGCATCCGTGGTTATTGCCGCCATAATTTCAGTGGCAACAGGAAGTTCATGGACAACTTCAGCAACCGTGGGAATTGCATTGGTGGGCATTGGAACCGCATTGGGAATTCCAACCGGAATGATAGCAGGCGCCGTAATTTCTGGTGCCTATTTTGGCGATAAAATGTCGCCGTTAAGCGATACCACAAATCTTGCCCCAGCCATGGCAGGAACAGATTTGTTCACGCATATAAGATATATGACCATAACAACAATTCCATCTATAACAATTACCATAATCGTTTTTAGTATTATAAGTCTTACAATCGACACAACAGGAACCGCGGATATTAGCGGATTGTTAAATACGATAAAAAGCACGTTTAACATTACACCCTATTTATTTATAGTTCCATTGGCTGTGATCGGTTTAATTGTAACAAAAACAAAACCTTTAATCGCTTTGGGAATTGGCGTTGTTTTGGCCGCAATATTCGCATTTATTTTTCAGCCTGGGATATTAAGCAGTTTGGCAACATCAAATTTTAGGGCGATTGTAAATGCAGTTTTCGTGGATACTGAAATAGTAACAGACAATGTGAAATTAAACGAGCTGTTTAGCGCCGGCGGAATGAAGGGGATGTTGTGGACAATTTTTTTAATTTGTTGCGCCATGGTTTTTGGAGGAACGATGGATGCCATTGGCGCTTTGGCAAAAATTACCAAAGAATTGCTAAAATTGGCAACTTCAATTTTCGGTTTGTTTTTTAGCACCGTTGTAAGTTGCATTGGATTAAACGCCATTGCATCCGACCAATATTTAGCCATTGTAATTCCCGGTAAAATGTTTAAAAAAGCTTTTGAAGACAGGGGGTTGGCTCCCGAGAATTTAAGCAGAACTTTAGAAGACTCAGGAACGGTAACCTCTGCGTTAATTCCTTGGAATACTTGTGGCGCATACCAAAGCGGCGTGCTTGGCGTTTCGGTTGCAGATTATGCCATTTATGCCGTTTTTAACTGGGTAAGTCCAATAATGACCTTGATTTTTGCAGCATTCAAGATAAAAATAAAACAACTTGTGACTGAGAAAGTCAAAAGTTAAAAAGCCCCCTAACCCCTGTAGGGGAATAGTCTAAAGCTTTTAATTTTACATAATGTTATAAATCCAAATCAAACTCCCTTTCCTTCGGAAAGGGCTGGGGATAGGATTAGATAAACCAATTCCAAACCAAACCAAAGCGAACAGTTAAATCACGGTATGGGTATGTAGGTGCCGAATAATAAGTTCTGCCTGTGAAACTGGCACCGAAGTTCTCAACTTTCAAATAAATTCGGGTTCTTTGTATTTGGGCATTGGCGAAAAAATCGAGCATAGGAAAATTTCCTATTTCCTTGGTATTTTGCAACACAAACTCACTTAATAACGGGTTGTAGGCATTGGCGTTAAATGCCGTAAAATACTTGACGGTTACGCCTGTTTGCAAATACAAAGGTTTTCCTTTAAATAAATAATTTGAATAATATAAAGTGTTTCTGGTCACCAGTTCAGGAACTTTAAAAAACGATTCACCCTTTAAAACATTTTGGTACATTACGGTATTGTCTAAAGTAAATTTTCTAAAAGTTATGGAATTACTTACCTTAACTTTTAAATAATTTAAGGTTTCTGTGGCTTGTGCTGGTTTTGAATTTTCGTCAAAGTAGGTGTAATTGTCGATAAGGTTATAACTGGCGTCCAGACTCGCCCAATTTTTATAGCTAAATTCCGCACCAATATTTTTTATTTGTTCGTTTTTGAAATTGTTTTGCCAGTTGTAATATTTATAATCACTTTGGTACAACAACTTGTTAAAATCTGCTGTTTTTGAAGTGATTTCAGCAAATCCCTTAAAACTGTAAACGCTGTCTTTTTTAAACATCACCGAACCTTTAATGGAATTTCCGGTTAAATCACCCGAAATAATGGAGCTCGCATCGGCATTCAAATATAATTTTCCAAAGTTGGTTTTCCAATCCGCGCCAACGGCAATGGCATTTCCTTTTAACTTTTCTTGAATGGTTTCGGTATCCAAATACAAAATGCTGTTGTAGTGATAATTATAATTAAAATAATTTGCTTTTGCCCTCAAAGTTCCAACATAGGGAGCTTCAAATTGCAGGTAAGCTTCGTTATTCATTTTCTGATAGGAGGTGTGGTCAACAATATTTTTATCATAAGTTTCGCCAAAAATTGGATTCACAGCGGTTTGTTTAAATCGGTAATGTTGGGTTTCATACATAAAAATATGTCCTAGTTTTAGGCTGTAATTCATGTTTTTGTCAACAGCCAAAAATTGGCTGGAGTCAATATTAATTTTAGAGGCGGCTATCGACAAAGAGTCTATTTTCTTTATTTTAATAGCATGAATTGAATCAATTTTGATGGTGTCTTTTTTTTGTAAAATTGTCACTTTGGATAAAGTATCAGATTTTATAACCGGATTTATTTTGGTTAAATTTGTTTTAGCAACGGTATCTTTTTCCTGTAAAATTGTCGCTTTGGCTAGCGTGTCAGTTTTTATAACCGGATTTATTTTGGTTGAATTGGTTTTAGCAATGGTGTCTTTTTCTTTTTTAGGTATTTTATTAGCTGCATTTGGTTTTTTGGGAGAAATGTTAATTTTAGACTTCATTGTGGCAGAAACAGTATCTTTCTTCAGGGTTTCAATTTCCTTGATGATGGAATTATAGGCTTTAAACTTATTTGATATTGCTGTATTGTGCTTTTCAGTTTTATTTTTTTTGGAAAATAAAGTGGCTTGATGGTCCAAAAAGTATCTTTTTCCTTCAAACATATTATTGGCATCCGTAAAATTGACATCTAAACGAGACCTGTCAATATAATTGGGATCATTATTTTCAAAATAGGCAACGGAAGCATCTGTTAATCCACCATTTTCATTGTTTAACAAGTCGAACGACATATAATGGGCTTTTAAGGAATAGAAATTATTTTTCGACTTATAATTAAAGGAAGTTCTAAAATTTCCATGGCTTGCCAAAGAATTCCTGTATTTCCCCAAGGAACGCAGTCCTTTATAGGCAATGAAAATATTCATTTGCCGAGAAGTGTTGACGGTTAAGAATCCGTCTAAAACTTGCCCTTGTTCCATTCCGGTTCTGTACATAAATTCGGAAGTTGGCGTTGGAACATCATAATAATAAACATCCTCAACTTTATAATAATCGTACTGCTTTGCATTGGCGCCAATGGTTGGAAAAAGCGAATTGTCATTAAAATTATAGCCCAGCCTGTTGTATGTTTGACCCATATTCGCAAAAGGCAAAAGTTCAAAATTATCTTTTCTGATGTAGTTGAATTTATAATCTTTTGCGATGGTTAAGGTAGTGTCAACAATGGTTGTGTCGTTATTTATGGAAATTATTTTGTAATCGGTATAGTTGGTTTCTCCGCTGAGTTTTATTTGCACTTCATTTTTAAACGTGGTGCTGTCGGATTTAAATACGCCGCCGCCTTCTTGCTGTCTCATAATTTGCGCATCGATAGTCAATAAATAAAACCCAAAAAATAATACTGCGAATAATTTTTTCATAAAATACATAAAGCAACAAAGGTAAATTATTTGAATGAAACGAAGCTAACAAATTTTGATGCGCAAAGGAATGATTAATAGCGAACCTGCCTGCCTGCAGCAGGAAGGCAGTAGCTGTTACCGCTAAAAATAATAAAAGTAAATTTGAAGTAGTACTCATAAATAATTAACGCTAATTTTGTGAATTGCGTACCTTGCAAAATCATAAATTTTAAAGCATCAGTTATTCATTTATAATCATTAATTATTCATTGCGTTTATGGCACTTAAAAAATGGTTTTTAAAAAACAAGGTTGAAGCAGGGACTGATGAGGCGGGCAGAGGTTGCTTGGCCGGGCCGGTGGTTGCCGCTGCGGTTTTGTTACCTTCCGATTTTCACCATCCTTTATTAAATGACTCGAAACAATTGACCGAAAAACAGCGCAAAATTTTACGGCCTTTTATCGAAAAAAATGCGCTGGCTTTTGGCGTTTCTTATGTTTTTGAAGCTAAAATTGATGAAATCAATATTTTACAGGCCTCCATTTTGGCGATGCATTTGGCCCTAGAAAACCTGGTGATTGAACCTGAACATATAATTGTTGACGGAAATAAATTTAAGCCGTATAAAAATATTCCTCACACTACCATTGTAAAAGGCGATGCCAAATTCATGAGCATTGCGGCGGCTTCTGTGTTGGCAAAAACCTATCGGGACGATTTTATGCAGCAACTTGACCTTGAATTTCCTAATTACAACTGGAAACAAAATAAAGGCTATCCAACATTGTTTCACAGAAACGCCATTCGGGAATTTGGAATCAGCGTTTATCACAGAAAATCGTTCAGGTTGCTGCCTGAACAATTGAAATTACCGTTGTAATACTTTTAGTTCGATAAGTTTTTTAACCGCAAAGGGCGCAAAGTTTTTCGCAAGGAGCGCTAAGAAATTGCTGTATTTAAAATGCTTGGCGAATTTCACATATTTCATTGCGCGCTTTTCGGTTAGGCCTTTAGGTGTCGATTTGAGATTATTCATTCTTTGTTCAAGTTGCGTATTCTATTATAAAAAGCAAGTAAAATATTAAAAACCAAATCCAGAATCTAAAGATTTCTTCTT
>DAIQBF010000162.1:0-7425 GCA_036781305.1 Lutibacter sp. | reverse complement strand
AGTAGTATTCCTTTACATCATTTAATCTGTTCGCTTTTTGTATCATTATCGTTTGCTTTTACTGTATTCACCCAATATTTTTAGGGCTTCTGTTTTTTCATTCACTTCTTTGATGGCATCGAAATAATCGGCATAGCTGTCGAAAATAAAATCGGCAAAAAATGCATATTTCCAAGGAGTGTCAATCACCGGCATCGATTGAATTTTGGAAAGATTGAGGTGGTGCTTTGCCAAAATGGTCAATACTTCCGCCAAACTGCCTGTATCGTTGCTTGTGATAAATTTAATGGATGCCTTATTTGCCGAAACGCTTTTTCTGTTTTCTGAATTTGTCAAAATAAAAAATCGTGTAGAATTGTCTTTGATGGTCTGTATTTCAGGCGCTATAATTTGAAGGTCATAGATTTCCGCCGCCAAATTGCCGGCAATTGCAGCAATGCCCATGAGTTTGTTATCCTGAATTCTTTTGGCCACCGAAGCGGTATCTGAATCTTCAATGAGTTTGATGTGTGGATAGTCATTAAAAAATTTATGGCATTGCAGCAAGGCCATAGGATGAGAATGCACCTCTTTGATATCTGCTATTTTTTGTCCGTCCATGGCCATTAAATTGTGGTGAATGGGCAAATAATGTTCCCCGCAAATGGTGAGTTTATGCTCATCTATAAGTGCATAATTTGGCAAAATAGCGCCTGCAATGGAATTTTCAATGGCCATAACAATGACCTCTGCCTTTTTGTTGAACAGTAAACCCGGCATTTCACCAAACGACATACACTCGACCAAGTCTATGTTTTTTCCAAAATATTCCTCGGCCACTATGTGGTGAAATGAACCTTTAATTCCTTGTATTGCTACCTTCATCTGTAATTATTATTTGTTTTTAATCCGTTAAATAGAATTGACGGCTATTTATTATTGTGCTTTAGTGTCGTCGAACTCCGTTTCGCATTTATTGATTTATGTTAGCATCGCAAAATAACTATGCCCATTCGAGCTTGCAGCATGAAATCATTATGCTCATTTCATTATTTTTGATCAAAAAAAAAGTCTCGAAATTTTTCGAGACCTTTATCATTTATTTTTGTTAAAATAACACATACGAAGCCTCAACTCTTATCGCTAAAATAAAAGTAAAAATAGAAGCTGTTCCAAGTGTTATTTGTTGTCATCATTGTTTATTGAATCGCAAATTTATATATTTAATTTAAAAAGATTATACTCTTTTTACAAAAAAAAATAATAATTGCCTAAATAATAATAAAATCGGATAATTAATAACATATTCATTATTTTAACAGCCTATAAAAGCTATATTCTGAAATAAACATCTTTATTTATTAGAAATAATTTAAAATAAAATAGGAAATTGGAAATTGGGAATAGGGTAAGTTCCTAATGGAAGTTGAAATCAAAGGACAAAAACAATTGTTCATTAATAATTCCCTCTACCCAATAATTATACAGTTTCTCGATAAAAAGCAAAGCATCCATTTTATAATTTAACTACCTTTGGACAAAATTAATTTGAAATTTGAAAAAGATACATTTAAAAATTTTGGTGGCTTGGACGCTATATTATCTAAGTTTTACCCAAGCATTTTCCCAAAACAACCCATTAAATTATTCTGTGGAACTAAGTTCAGAAATTTCTTCTGAAGACACCCTGCCCTTTTGGATGACTGCCAATAAATTTGGGGCTGTTCCAAATAGCCACCATGGTTCTGTTTATGCAGCATTATTTTCGGACATTAAAGCTTCTGAAAGTGACTTTTCATTTTCCTATAAAGCAAGTTTTACAGGATATTTGTCCTCAAAAAATGACTTTTTTATCAATGAACTTTATGGCAGTTTAAAGCATAAAGGATGGCAATTGGATTTGGGCAGCAAAAATGATGTTACCAAACTGGAAGGGCTGTCATCCTCCAACGGAAACATCATTAACTCCATTAACTCCAGAGCCTTTCCCGGCATTAACCTAAAAACTGATGATTATTTAAAATTTCCATTTGCCAAAAAATGGTTGCGGGTAAAAGCGAATTATGCCGAATATTTGCTAAACGACAAACGCGTTGTTGATGGTGCCCATTTACACCATAAAAGTTTGTATTTTAAATCGATTTTAAGCGAGAAATTTTCTATGATTACAGGAATGGACCATTATGTCCAATGGGGCGGCACTTCAGAAGAATTTGGAAAACAGCCTTCAAGTTTTAAGGATTATTTAAGAGTGATTACAGGGAGTTCTGGAGGAGAAAGCGCATTGGAAGGCGATCAAATCAATGCTTTGGGAAATAGTGTGGGTGCCTATTTGTTTCAATTGAATTATACGGGTGAAAAAACAAATTGGAATATCTATTGGTCGCATCCATTTGAAGATCGATCGGGAAGGGAATTGTCCAATTATCCAGATGCTTTGTATGGCCTTTTTATCGACCTGAAAAAACCTAAAAGTTTTATTACCCACGTTTTGGCCGAGGTTACCAATACAACTAGCATGAGCGGAAGTACCGGAATTAGCGGACGTGACAATTACTTCAACAATAGTTATTATGGCAGCGGCTGGACTTATTTTGGAAACGTTATTGGAACGCCTTTTTTTCACACCAAAACTCCTGAGGATGGAATTACAAAAGGAGTTGACCTAAATTACAGCAGGTTCACTGCCTATCATCTCGGATTTAAGGGCTCTTTGAGTGAAACTATTCAGTATAAAACTTACTTGAGCTATGTTCAGTACCCAGGCTGGTTTAACGCTCCAATAAATGAAGAACAATTTTCTTCCCTAGTTGAAATTTACCTTCAGCCAAAAAATATTCCTTTTGAAATTACACTTGGTGCCGCAGCTGATTATGGCGATTCTTTATCAAAAAATTTTGGCGGATTTTTAAAACTAACTAAAAAGATTACAAAATAGAAGAGGGGTAAAGTTGAAAGGCAAGGAAAATTTTAAATATTAGAAGTTAAATTTTAAATATTAGAAGTTTATTTTAAATCATTGTTGTTCGATAAAAATTCATAAAAAATGATTTATCTCAATCTAAATGGGACTTTAGAAACAGTTTGCCCCTATGGGGCTTGTTTTTGGGGAAAATCTATTTTTCTACAAGCAGTAAGTCCCGATGGGACTAAAATAGCTCCAGAGGAGCTACATGCTTGTAAAAACATAAAATAATTTAGTAATTAAAGCCCCATCGGGGCGACCTGTTTATCAAAAATTTAATCGGACAACAATGATTATAAAAGCACAATTCAACGCTTAAAAAACTTAAGAACCCAACAAATTCCTTAAATTTGCAGGAATTACCCTATAAAAATATTTTATGTTCTCCTTTTTTCAAAAAAAAACACCGCTTACAACCTTGTTTCCAGCAGATTTTGTGGACATTCATTCACATTTTTTACCGAATATTGATGATGGCTCAAAAAGCATGGAGGAATCGGTTGCTTTGTTAAGAAGGATGCATGGCTTTGGCATTAAACACATTATCTGTACCCCACATGTGATGGAAAGTGTTTGGGAAAATTCTTCCGAAACCATTCAGAGAAAGCTTGACTCCCTGAATGCACATTTAAAAAGCATTGATTTTACAGATATTTCTATAAGCGCCGCCGCTGAATATATGCTGGATTCCAATTTTGAGCATCTGCTAAAAACAGAAAAATTGCGTACGTTAAAAGACAATTATATTTTGGTGGAACTATCATTTCTCAGTGCTCCAGTTAATTTATATGAAATCCTTTTCAATATTCAGATTGCAGGTTACAAACCTGTTTTGGCGCATCCTGAAAGATATTCCTATTATCATAACGATTTTTCTGCTTATAAAAAATTAAAAGATGCAGGCTGTTTATTTCAGTTAAACTTGCTTTCCCTCTCTAATTATTATGGATCGGCAGCCACTGCCACAGCACAAACACTTTTAAAACAACAATTGATTGATTTTGTAGGTACAGATACACACAAACACCATCATTTGGATTTTTTGGAAAAGATTGTTGATGGGAAGCTTATAAAACTTATTGAACCTATTCTAAAGGCCAATGCCTTTTTTGGGGAATAGGGAATGGGTTTTCAGTTTTCAGTTGCAGTTATCAGTTGCAGTTATCAGTAAAAAGGAATTAGGGAGTAGGAATTATTCCTCATTGTGAAATTTTTAGAAAAAAGAAGAAAACAGGAATTACAAATCTGCATGGCTCGGTTATGTAATTTTCTTTAAATCTTTTGAAAAGCCCAACGTACCAGTTGGGCCAATCGCTAAAAATGTTTCAAAACATTTTCTTAACGCTCAGTCCCGCTTCGAGGAATAGGAGACTCTATTTAGAAAACAAGGTTTTATACCAAGGTTTATTGTTGCCTTCTTCTGCATAACCATAACCGTAGCCGTAACCATAACCTCTTTCAAGATCGATACCGTTTACCAACATCGCCATGTTTGGCAATCGCTTCTCCTCATACATCATTTTTGGAATGGCTAATAAACGCTTGTCCAAATAATTGGCTCTTACCACATAAATAAACAAATCGGCATGATGGCCAAGCAATAAGGTATCGGTCACCAATTGTGCCGGAGCGGTATCCACAATTACATAATCATAATGCAGTTTTCCATAGGCCAACACTTCTTCAAACCGGCCATTCATCAATAATTCTGAAGGATTTGGCGGTATTAGATTGGAACTTATAAAATCAAAATTCACTTCTTTTACTGATTCAATGATATCGGTTACTTTCAAGGAATCATCCATCAAATAATGAGTCAGTCCTTTTTCATACTTTAAATCCAAGTATTCCCCTATTTTTGGTTTTCTGATGTCAGCACCTATAAGCAATACTTTTTTATTGCTTAGTGCCAATACAGCCACCAGATTTATGGATACGAATGTTTTTCCTTCACCACTCATGGTTGAGGTCATAAAAATAGTTTTTGCTCCTTCTTTTGCACCCGTGAGCATAAAATTAATATTGGTTCGTAACAGCCTGAAAGCTTCGGCCACACTACTTCTGTCACTGTCCGAAACCACCATTTTCTTTTCCAGTTTTGTTTTGGGAATATCTCCTAAAATTGGGGCTTTAATCATATTCTCTACATCTTTTCTGTTATGAACTTTATTATCAAGCAATGACATAATATAAATAATACCAAACGGTATTAAGATGCCCAACAATATGGCAGCCAAATAAATAATGTTTTGTTTTGGTGCCACTGGAATAGGACTTCCATAAGCCTTGTCTATAATTTTTGCACTTGGTGGAGTTACTGCCATAGTAATGGCATTTTCTTCTCTTTTTTGCAATAAATACAAGTAAATAGTTTCCATGATTTGTTGCTTACGCTGAATGTCTCTAAACATTCTTTCTTGCCGTGGCACTTCAGAAATGGTTGAAGCCAAACGCGATTCCTGATTTTTAATAGCGTTAAGAGAGATTTTTATGGATGCTTTCAAATTCACCAGACTTTGTTTGATGCTTTCCTGTAAATTTTTTATTTGTCCGTTTAAAGTTATAATTACTGGATTTATTTCGCTAGATCCTTTAAGGATTCTGTTTCTCTCCAAAACCAATTGGTTGTATTTTGCCGTATTGCCATCAACAGAAGCGTCACCTATGCCTAAATTGGCTGGTATCAATTCACCGGGATTGGCATTCACATAATCACTTACGTATTCCGCCAATTTTAACTGAGTGCTTAGATCCAGCAACTTCTTTTCCAATTCAGCCCTTGAAGAAACCACCAAACCTGCTTCAGTAGCCAAATCGGTTAATTTATTTTCTGATTTAAATTTTGCAGCTCCAACTTCTACCCCCATCAATTCTTCATTGACAATCAAAATTCGCTGAGCTATAAATTCATTGGTGTTTTTTTTTATTATATTTTTGTCATTTATTGCATCATTGTTGTATTGTGTTATCAAATTATCGAGTATTTTGGCTGCTTTCAGTTTTACGGGATCGGTAAGGCTGATACGCAATACGCTTGCCTGTTTGCTTACTGGCTGAATTTGAAGCGCATTTCTGTACTTGCTGGCTACTTGTTCAAAAGGAGTTATGTGCACCATCACTTCTTCATTGTCGATAAATTTCCCTGTATTTAAAGGCGTTACGATAATCTCTCCATAACTTGTCTTTACAAGTTCCCCATAATTATGGTCTTTTGATTTATTTCCTTCTGCATCTTCCAATTTAAAAGTAGCTGATGAGGTTGTTGTTACCGTAAAAGTGGTGTCTAATTTATAAAAAACGGAATCTGCGGAAAAGAAATTGATTTTTATGCATTCAGAAGAGATTTTATTTCTGATCAGCTGGATCAGTTGTTTGCAGGTAGCCTTATTAACCAGGAAGCTGATGGCAGCGCCTCTGAAGAAGGCCGGAAAAATCTTTTTGGACGTATGCATTATGATTTCAAAGGAAAATATTTAGTTGATTTTAATTTCCGGTACGATGGTTCATCTAATTTTCCAAAAGGAAAACAGTATGGCTTCTTTCCAGGTCTTTCAGCAGCGTGGAAAATTTCTGATGAGCCGTTTATAAAAAACAAACTTGGCTTTCTTGATAACTTAAAGCTGAGGGCTTCCATTGGGCAAATAGGAAATGACAGGATTGCTGCTTTCCAGTTCCTGAGACTTTACAATCTCACGAGCAAAGGGTACAATTTCGGTCAGACCCCTACTCAGTCGCTTGGTCTTACAGCAGGTGTTACTCCTAATCCAAACGTAACGTGGGAAGTAGCGACGATTAGCAATCTCGGGCTTGATGGAACTTTATGGAATGGTTTATTGGGCTTCACTATAGACGTGTTTAAACAACGAAGAACAAATATTTTAGCTACCCGAAGCCTTGCTATTCCTGCATTTACAGGGCTTTCATTGCCGAATGAAAATATTGGCATAGTAGAAAATAAAGGCTTTGAAGTTGAGTTATCTCATTCAGAAACTATTAGAAATTTTTCTTTCCGGATAGCAGGTAATCTTGCCTATGCGGCAAATAAAGTAGTTGATATAAGTGAGGCTTCCAATGTTCCGGATTATCAAAAAGCGGAAGGTCATGCTATTGGTGCAGATAAATATTATATAAGCACGGGAATTATTCGCTCTGAAAGCGAGCTTGACAAGATCGCTATTTACCCCGGAACCGAAGTTGGGGATCTTAAATATGAGGATGTGAATAATGATGGAAAGATCAGCGCTGAAGATATGATAAGATTAGATCGGACAGAGATACCTCAAATAACATACGGGTTTAATTTATCAATGAATTATAACGCTTTTTCTCTTTTTGCAAATTTTGCAGGGGCTGGCAAAGTGTGGCAGCCATTCCGTTTCCAGGCACTGTTAGGTTATAATGTATTGCAGGATTTATTAGATAACCGCTATGTAGAAGGGAGCATGGATTCAAAGTATCCTACATTGCCTTTGCAATCGGGT
>DAIQBF010000161.1:0-7474 GCA_036781305.1 Lutibacter sp. | reverse complement strand
CAAATCCTGATCTTTTACGATAGTCGCCATTGGGTTTCCTTCAGAAATAAAAACCCCGGCGTCCGAAATGGCTAACGCATTTATAAATCCAGCAGCACTGGCATATACATTAATAATCCCAAAATTGGCTGGCGTGGTTACAGTTGAATTTTGCAGGGCCAAGCTTTCTTTGGTTTGAATTTTAAACAACAAATTTCCTTTTTTTACCCAATCTCCCAATTTCGAATTTACTGAAGTTACATAACCAGAAATTGGCGCAGTAATCTCGGTTTTGTTTAAATACACCACTTGGCCGTTAATTTGTATTTTTTCCTGAATTTCACCTAACACAGGATTTACGACACTTACCAAAGGTTTTTGAAGCGCCAAACTTTCAGTTGAAGTTTCTTTGTTTTTACATGATTGCATGAAAAACAATAGGATCATTAAACTACTAGCTACAATTTTGTTCATCTGAATACTTTTAGTTATTCCAATAATTATATGAGTTGATTAAAATTTCTTTTAGCATTAAAACAGTGGTTTTTTCCTGTTCTTTTGCAGCAATTTCTTTAATGATTGTTTTTAATTCCAACACAGAAATAAGGCTGTGTTTTATTTCAATATTATAAAGATTGAGCAATTCATCATAAGATTCCAATTGCTTATTTATGAGTGAAATTTGCGTGTCTGCACTTCTAATTTGACTTAAAATATTGTTTTTTTGAATAGTATTTTGATTTATAAAGTAATTTTTGTCGGTACTTATGTTTTCTAACAACAATTGGGTTTGTTCTTTTTTAAATTCCTTTTGATGCCCATCAAATAAATTCCAGCTTGCAGAAATTCCGACGCTAAACCCTAACCGATTTAATGTTGGCAGGTAAGTTGCATTTAACCCAGCATCTCCAAAAGCACTTATTTGGGGTAAATATTGAAGCTCAAATATTTCTTGTTGCGTTTTAATTGCCAAACTATCTAATTTATATTGCTCTAAAAATAAAGATGGTTTTTGTTGCGGCAAACTTAATTTCAAATCTATATTTTCTAAAGCATACAGCGTGGTGTCGTTTATTCCACAGATTAAATTTAAGTCATTAAAACTACTGAGAAAATCGGCATTTAAGCGCTCATATTCAATTTGGCTGTTTTGCAAGGCTATTTCCAATAATTTTAAGTCAACTAACTTATAAATTCCGGCATTTACCAATACTTTCATTTGGGCCAACTGCGCTTCAATTATTTTAATGATTTTTAAATTATTTTCGACTTGTTTTTGGGATTGAATACAAAGAATGTATTGGTGCGTTACAATTTGCTGCAATTCGGTTTTTGTTAAAAGCGCGCCATTGTCATTTATGGCTTTTGAAATTGACGTGTTTTTTTGCTGTGTTTTGTAATATTTGGCCGTAAACAAAGGCTGATTTACAGAAACCAAAGCTTGATATTGCCCTCCGTTACTCGCCCCCAAATCGTACCCAACATAATTATTACTTCCGTTAGAAACCCATTCCAATTTATTGTTATTTCCATCTTTTGAAATAATTGGGGCAAACAACACATTGCTATTCAAACTTACCTTAGGAGCTTTGTAAATGGCATTGAATTGCTTTAAATCGAGCGCAATAATTTTATTGTTGTTTTCTTGTTTTTGCAATAAAGGGCTTTGCGCCAACGCTTTGTTTATATAATGCGTTACATCGAATGTTTGGCCATAAGCAACAAAAAAGAAAGCGCTTAAAAACAGCACACTAAAAAAACATCGCTTATTTTGATTTTTTACCTTAAAAACTTCCATTAATACCGCCTTAATTTTGTGATTTCTTACAGACTATTAATATATAAAAAAGGTTGATTTTTAAGCCAACCTTTTTTATTTATTATTCATTAATTAATCTTTGCCTTCTTTTTCATCTTCATTTATCACTTCTTTTTTTATGACTGTTCCATCTGGCGCAATGCCAACTTCAAGTTCCGATTCGCCTTTTTCTAGGGCAAATTCATAGATTTTTCCTGCGGCTGTTTCAGAAATTTCTGATTCTTCAATTTTATAGCCGGTAAAATCGCGCGCTAATGTTTGCTTCACAGCCACAGGAATTTCAGCGGCTGAAATTTCATACTCAGTTTCTTTCCATATTCCTTCAGCAGTAAAATTGGCGGAATATTCTTTTCCGTTCATTTTAAATTCGGCTTCCCACTCGGTTTCATTTTCTTTATTCCATTTTGCTTTTTTTACAGTTGGAAATTTTTGAGAAAAAGCAGTTGTCACTGCAGTTGGTGCATTTGTTTGGGCACAAGCTTGGGATAGTATTAATACAGCCCCAAGCATTAAAAAAATTATTTTTTTCATTTTTTTATTGTTTTAATATTATATATAAGTCAAATGTATTGTCCAAATTCGAATTAATATTGAATTATTGGTGCAGCACTTCAAATTTGAATTATCAAAAACTATTTTCCAATACATCCACCAAACTTAAATCCATAGCCGCTAATATTTCGCACATTTTAATATCATGGTTTTTGGCGCTCAGGTAAAGTCCTTTAAATAAAAAGCTGAATGAATCCTTTAAATTGTTATCCGTTACATTTATTTCAAGTACACGCCATTCTTGCTGAGCATTGACAATTGTTCGCTCAATAGTTGACCAATCAATGTTGTCTTGGCTTAAAAGTGCCAAAACTTTGAATCCCATATAATCTAAATGTTCAATTCGCACTTGATTTTCAATTTTTTTTGCATCTGCAAAATTGGTGACATTGTATTTAAAGATTTCTGTTGAAACCAATGCTGTTTGTGTGTAATTTTTTTCCTTAATAAATGTTTTTAGCACTTCTATTTTAGGATTAAGATCACTCAAACTTTCTGAAGTAAGATTTTTTTCAAAGGTAGATTTTTTGACTGCTGTTTCAATTTTAGCCAAAGATTTTAAAACACCTTCTTCATCTTGATTGAGCGCAAACTCCGTCATATCTTCAAACGGAGAAAGGATTTGGTCTAAATGATCAAATATCAATTTATCTGGATTCACTCTAACTTCATTTTTCACCGTTTCAACATTTATTTGATTGTCTTTTATTTTTTTTTGTTGACAAGACTGTGATATTACCAGTACAAATCCAAGCATTAAAATTGCTGTTTTTTTCATTTTTCTAATTTTTAGAAATTAATATTAATGTAAAATTGCCACTTAATTTAGAATACATTTTGAATTTATTAACAGGATATTTTTTTTATTAAAGAAGCAGCCTCTTTTAATGTGAATTCCATCTACATTTTATACGATACCCAACATTCCACTCAATAAAATCAGAAGTTTGAAAATCGTAATCACGTAAAGTAATCCCAGCAAAGAAATTATCTGAAAAATGATATTTTAATCCTATTCGTTGATGAAAAACTGGGGTGTTATTTTTCAAATTTTTACGATATAAATAAAATGCAGGTTGTAAGATTAACGAAACTTTATTTACAATTAATTCATAGGATGGATAAATACTCACTTGCAGCTTGTCCGAAAAAGGACTGTCCAAGGCGTCTAGTTCATTATTTTCAACAGCAACTTGAGCATCTAGTGCTCCATTATATGAAACTGACATTCCAATCCCTAATTTAGATTTATAACTAACTTGCTTGTTAAATACGGTTGAAACACCAAAAACCGGAAAATTTAAACCTTCATATTTTTCAATAACATCAATAGTTGCATCTTCAAATATTACATTTTTAATTCCACCAAAAAATGAAACTAGCCATTCATTTTCTTTTTCATATTCGGGAATATCATTTTTTATAAAATCTGGTCGATCCTCAAAATTGTATTTTAAACTTATTTTTGGACCAATGGTATTTATGCCTTTATTTGGCTTTTTTAAAGCACCGTTTGAAAAATGGGTTAATGAAAAGCCCGTTTCTAAATCTAACCTTTTTGTTAAATTGTATTGTAAATTTAAACCTACATCAATAAAAAAAGATTCTCCGGCACCAATAGAAATGTTGTATTGATTGTTAACAGGATTAAAAGATTTCCAATTAAATGTAGCACCAAAGCCAAGTTCGTAGTTAAAAGTTAACTTATTCCACCGTTTAAAAGGTGCATTAAAAAATCCATAAATAGCTAAAGGAGTTCCAATCTCTTCAGGGTTATGAAAGTCTGCTCCATAAATACCAATGCCATAAGTTGGATATTTATATATTTGCTCCCATTGATTTTCTCCAGTAGTTTGTTTGGCAAGTTTTATAGTGAATGATTGGAACGCATTTATGATATCCTTTTCGGCATTTATACCTTTAATAAAATCGTTTGTAGCAAAAACATAACCGTTTTGATATCCTGTTTGAAGGGACAGATTTTTAAAAAAATTATCTTTTAATTTCTTATCCGATTGTGAATACGCAATAAAAGTGATCATCATTAAAAGCAATGTAAATTTTTTCATTCTCGATGGTTAGTTGCTTTATAATTTTTATGGTTTATTAAATTGTTACTGATATATTTCACATTTTATAATTGATAGGCAAAATAAAAACCATACGACCTTTCTTTAATTTGGGGAATAAAAGTTATATTTTTTGATTTTTTAAACGGGTTAAATTTCTTGAATGGCTCAAAATGATACACTAATTTTGTCACTATAATTCCAATCCCTGCTCCTACTAAAACATCTGATAACCAATGCGCATTATTTACCATTCTAAAGGCACCTGTAGTAGTTGCAAAAGCATAGCCGCTATAGGCAGTTAATGGTTGTGTGTTTTTAAATTCTTCATATAATACCGCAGCATTTGTAAAGGCAAAAGAAGTATGTCCGGAGGGAAATGATTCTAACTTATCATCGCCATTTGGCCTCCTTTTATCGATTCCGTTTTTTAGCCGAAACGTGATAAAGTCGGAAATGATTATTGCAATTGTAAGATTTTTTGTTTGATCAAACCAATGATTTTTAGCTTTTAATCCAGCGATATCAGCCATATACATTTCAGCAATTGGAACATATCTTAAGTAATTGTCGATAGGTAAATTATAATTATTTCCAACGCTATTTCGCAATTCCTTTTGAAATTCTTTTTCAAAATGACTATTGCTGATAATAACTCCCAAACCTATTAAAGAAGTTGGCACTATGATTTGTTTGAGAAAACTTTTTGGTTTTACCGTGTCATTTATAATGTTATTATTAGCCAAGTTTTGCCCTTGTAGTGGTAAAAAGTTTAAACACAAAAGTGTTAAAATTAAACTGAAGGAAATTTTCATTATGTTTTTCTTTAATTATTATTGATTGAAATAATTACTTAAATAAATCCCATTGAAACCCAATTTGTATCACGTGGTATTTAGTGTCTATATGAGGACCTAATCTAAACAAAGTCCAATGTCCTGATGTGTCAACCACAGTTTTTCCTACAGGTGCTGAAATATTGTCTGCATCTCGTGTAAGAATGTACTTAAATTCTGCAAATGTTCTAAGTCTTTTTGATATTGGAAAATTGACACCATAACTTACCTGAATACCCGATCGAATATTACGTTGTAAACCACGGTTTATCTCAGTTAAAACAGCACCATAACCTACACCAATATAACTATATCCATTGTTAAATTGAAGATTTGTATCAGGTGAAGTAAAAGGAAGTGAAAATCGCTTCATCAAATTTATATAAATAGCTTTTCTGCTTTGTTCTGTACTATTAAATAAAGGTATTTCACTAGTTAAAAATTCTTTTGCAATACTGTTGTGCTCCCATCTTAAATATTCTAATCGTAGCCCAAATTCATTTTTCCAATAGGTTAAATGAAGATTGCTAACATTAGAAACATTGCTTTGGACATAGGATGTTTTAATATACTGAGTTAACTCTCCTTGACTGTTATATTGCTTAAATTTCAAATCCTGTCTTCCTGGTATTTGAGGACCTATTGAACCGCCTATTGAAAACTGGCTATAAGAAAATTGGACCGAGAAGATTGATAAAAACACGACTATTATTAGTGATTTAAAATTGTTTATTTTATAATTCAAGGCTGTGTGTTTTTATTAATCTAAAAAGTTATTTGGGCATAAACACCATAGTTTTTATCATCTATAATAGGAACAACGGACATTCCTTTTACTTTTTTAAAGGGGTTGAAGTCTTTAAATGGTTCAAAATGATATACCATTTTAGTTACTAAAATCCCAACACCTGCGCCAACCAACACATCAGACAACCAATGTTTGTTATTGATCATTCGCAATGCACCGGTTGTGGCGGCGGAAGCATAACCACTATATGCCAAAACAGGTGATGAATCTTTAAATTCTTCATAGAGTACTGTGGCATTTGTAAATGCAAAAGTTGTATGGCCCGACGGAAATGAATATGGCGACCCATTTGGCCGTGTTTTTTGTGTAATTCTTTTTAAACCGTCTGTAATTGTTGAAGAAATTAAATTGGAAATAAACAAATATTTAGTTTGGTCGAACCAATGATTTTTAGCCTTTACACCATAAATATCGGCCACATACATTTCGGCAACCGGCACAAATTGCAGATAGTCATCTATAGGTAAATTATAATCTTGGCCAACTTTTTTACGTAAATCTGTTTGAAACCTTTTTTCAAAACGGCTATGGTTGGCCAAAACACCTAAACCAATTAGACTAATGGGAACAATACTTTTTTTGAATAGGCTTTTAGATTTTACAGTGTCCGCAAATTTTGAGGGCGCATCTATTTTTTGGTTGTTTAAAGATTGACTGTTCACATGCCAAAAATTAAAAAACAGGATGATTAAGAGTGCATTTATGGTAATTCTCATTTTTGGTTTTTATGATTTGCCAAAAGAATTACACAATATTGAATTAAATTTGAATTTTAAAAAGTAATGGTAAATGAATGTAAATTATTTTTATAGGAATATGAAATTGACCAATGATTGAGATCCGCGATTTTTTTAACAATGGCCAATCCCAATCCATTTCCTTTTTCAGAAGTACTGGCTTTTGAAAACCGATTAAAAAGAGATTCCGATTTTATGGCAGCGGCAATTCCAGTATTTGAAATCGTAAGTTTATTATTTGCTGAATAAATTGAAATATTTCCATTAATTACATTATGCTGTATGGCATTTAAAAGCAGGTTGCTGCATAAAATTTCCGTAAATCCTCTGTTTGCAGTAATATTAATGACCTCTCCAAAATCAGTTTCAATATGAATATTTTTTTGGATTGCTTGTTCCTTAAAAAACTCCAGTTGTTTTTCAATGATTTCATTAATTCGAAAAGTCGTTATTTCACTCAAATTGTTTTTCTCAATTTTAGAAAGCAGCAATAAATTTTTGTTCAATTTATTTAAACGGGCAATGCTGCTGTTTAGAGATTCCAGCAATTCGGCCTGGCCTTCCGTAATATCAGACCGTTGCATTAAAACATCAATTTTACCTTTAAAAACAGCGATTGGCGTTTGCAATTCATGCGCGGCGTTTTCCACAAATTCCCGTTGATTTTCAAAAAT